>NZ_JBJMQP010000191.1:0-14895 GCF_045802625.1 Hyalangium sp.
ACACAAATAACCAACACAACGATCTAAACATCTAGGAGAAGCGCCGATGAAGCTGCTGGGCCGAGACATCCCCGCGCGTGAGCTGATCGCCCGCATCGAGGAGCGCCTGCGCGTGCGCGGGCTCCCCACCTCCGAGGCCGCGGAGGGGCCCGAGGAGGGCGTCGAGCCCCGGGTGGATCCGCTGTCCTTCAACCTCCAGGCGCTCGAGGAGCACTCGGATCCGAGCCGGCCGATGCCGCTCCACACGCACCGGGGCGGGGTGGGCCAGCTCGTCGTGGTGGCCAAGTGGGCCTTCCGCACCACGTGCCAGGTGCTCATCAACGAGACGCTCGCCCGCCAGCGCGTCTTCAACGGCCACGTCCGGGACTCCTACGCCCAGCTCTCCGCCGAGGTCCTCCGCCTGCGCCGCGAGGTGGAGGAGTTGAGGGCCGCGAAGGCTCCCACCGCGCCGCCCCCCGAGCCCCCCGTCGTCCCCGTCCGCCCGCGCCGCCCCCGGGCGAAGTAGCCCCACCCCAGCGCCGGGCAAGAGGACAGGGGCCCCCTCCCATGGGCGCCGAGCGCTCCACTCGGCTTGAAGCGCCCCGCGCCTCACGATAGACCCCGCCCCCGAGGCCCCTCCATGACCGCTCCCTCGAAGCAGCCTCGGCTGCTCATCTTCGTCATCGCCTACTACGCCGAGTCCACCCTGCGCTGGGTGCTGGAGCGCATCCCCGCCTCGGTGTTCGAGACGTACGACTGCGAGGTGCTCGTCGTCGACGACGCCTCCAAGGACCGGACGTTCGAGATCGGCCGCGAGTACCAGGAGAACCATCCGGGCATCCAGATGACGGTGCTGCGCAACGAGCACAACCAGGGCTACGGAGGCAACCAGAAGGTGGGCTACGCCTACGCCCTGGCCGAGGGGTTCGACTTCGTCGCCATGGTCCACGGCGACGGGCAGTACGCCCCCGAGGAGCTGCCGCGCCTGATGGAGCCGCTGCGCACGGGCCAGGCGGACGCCGTCTTCGGCAGCCGGATGATGAGCCGCTTCGGGGCGCTCAAGGGCGGCATGCCGCTCTACAAGTACGTGGGGAACAAGATCCTCACCACGGTGCAGAACAAGCTGCTGGGCACGCGGCTGTCCGAGTTCCACAGCGGCTACCGCATCTATTCGGTCGAGGCGCTGCGCCGCATCCCCTTCGCGCTCAACTCCAACGACTTCCACTTCGACACGGAGATCATCCTCCAGCTGCTCAACGCGGGGGCGCGCATCCAGGAGCTGGACATCCCCACCTACTACGGAGACGAGATCTCCCGGGTGAACGGGATGAAGTACGCCAAGGACGTGATGCTGGCCACGCTGCGCAACGTCTTCCACCGCGCCGGCCTGCTCTACCAGCGCCGCTTTGATCCCATCAGCGACGACAACCGGCACTACGATCTCAAGCTCGGCTACGCGAGCAGCCACTCGTGGGCGCTGGACGCGGTGCCCGCCGGGGCCAAGGTGCTCGACATCGGCGCCGGGCCGGGCGGCATGGCGCAGGAGCTCGTCAACAAGGGCTGCACCACGGCCGTGGTGGATCAGCACCCGCCCGCCAAGCCGGATCCGCGCATCCAGGTCCACCTCCAGAACCTGGACGAGCCGCTGCGCTTCAACGTGCACGACTACGATCATCTGCTCCTGCTGGACGTCATCGAGCACCTCAAGGATCCCGAGCGCTTCCTCGCGGAGCTGCGCCAGCAGTTCGACTACACGCCTCGGAAGCTGGTGCTGACCACGCCCAACGTGGCCTTCATCGTCCAGCGCCTCATGCTGCTGGCCGGGCAGTTCAACTACGGCAAGGCGGGCATCCTGGACCGGACGCATACCCGGCTCTTCACCTTCCGGAGCCTGCGCTACCTGCTGCGCGACAACGGCTTCCGTATCAAGGAGCTCCGAGGCGTCCCCGCCCCCTTCCCCAAGGTGCTCGGCAACGGGGTGCTCGGCAAGGCGGCGCTGGGCGCCAACCTCGCGCTGATCCGGCTGAGCAAGACGCTCTTCTCGTACCAGATCTACGTCGAGGCGGAGACGACGCCCGACGTGAGCTTCGTCCTGAAGGACTCGAGAGAGCGCAGCGCCCTGCGCACCCAGCAGGTGCGCAAGGCCCAGAGCAACGCTCACCGCCTGGGAGAAGCCGGCTCCAAGGGTGCATGGGCCGCCACCGCGAGGCAGAGCGCGCCCAGCACGAAGTAGTAGTAGTTGGCGAAGGCCTGCTTGTTGAAGGCGAAGAACACGCCGTAGACGAGCGCAACCGCCCCGGCGAAGCCCGCCGGAGTCCGCGGCGCGCGCCAGAGCACCACCGCCAGGGCCACGGCCACGGCGGCAAAGGCGATCCACACCGGCGGCTGCTCGTGTCCCTGCGACACCCACCACGCCAGATAGCTCAGCGCATCCGGGCGGAACGGTTGATGGAACTGCAGCGTCACCACGCTGCGGACGAACGCGGGCAGGTTGGGGAGCATGAGCGGCAGGCTCACCCCCAGCGCGGTGGCCCCCGCCCGCCAGAGCAGCCCCCAGAGCGCCCGGCCTCGCAGGGGCGTGAGCAGCGGCAGCAGCGGCAGCATGAAGACGGTGTACTGCTTCACCGCCACCAGCAGGCCGAACGCATAGGGCAGCGCGCGAGGAGCGCGGCACGCGCAGAACACCGTGGCGGCCAGGAACAGGATGAGGAAGGGCTCGGTCCACGACTGCTCGAGCACGAAGAGCCCGCGCGGCGTCAGCAGCAGCAGCGCCGCGGCCCCGGCTCCCAGCCTCCCGCCCCGGGCATAGGCCATGAAGCCCGCCGCCAGCGTGATGGCCATCAGATGGCCGTAGCGGGGATCTCCTCTCAGCACCTGGCCGAGCGTGGACAAGTAGAGGCTCAGCGGCGGATACGGAAAGCCGAACAGCAGCCGCCCGTTCTCCACCAGCCCCTCGCCATAGACCGCCGTGCTCCCGTAGATGTTGGGGAAGGTGATGGAGTACGGGTTGATCCTGTGGAGCAAGGCCTCCGCCCCCTGCGTCTGGAAGACGAAGACGTCGATGAAAGGCGCGGGCGAGGCATGCAGCATCCAGTTCCCCAGGTACAGGTGCGCCAGCAACAGAGCAGGCACCCCCCAGCGCCGCAGCGTCTCCGAGCCGGCGATCAGCGCCCCCGCGATCAGCGCCTCCGCCGCCAGCCCCAGATAGAGCGGCGCATACGGCCACGGCCCTTGCAGCTGCATGTACCGGCCCGGGTGCTCCGCGGCCAGCTCGTTGAGCTGAAGCAGCAGGGCACCCCCCAGGAGCACCGCCAGCACCGCCTCGACGCGCAGCGTCCACCGGCCCAGCCGTGAGGCGGCGATCGCGCACAGCGTCACCAGGAGCGTCCGCGTCAGTCCATGGAGGGCCTCCTCCTGCAGCGGGCCATACAGCGCGCCATTGGTGAGCTGCAGCGTCAGCCCCAGCACCGTGGCCCCCGCCAGACAGCCGGCGGCCAGCCCCCACCCCTCGGTGGACGAGCCAGCGACGGTCCCCCCGTCAACGCGAGCGGCTTCGAGGGCTTTCTCGGTGGACACCTTCACTCCTGGAGACTCGGGAGGCATGGCGCGCCTATGTAGCACCCTCGCCCGCCCTGCTGGCCTGCGGGCGATGAAAGCCAGCAGAATCGCTCCCATCGCCCCACCACGGCGCCAGGAGTGATGCCTGCTTGCATTCCAGGCAATGGCCCGCGAAATAGGCTCTTTTTTGGGGCCGTCACCCCAGGTTGCCCCTTACACCACCCGTGATATGCGCGCTTTGACTGCCCCTCCAACTGACTCCAGCCCTACCCTGACCCTGGGCCTCCCCGGGTTCACCTTCGAGGACCTCTACCGTCCTCGCGGGCTGCGCAGGCTCGCGGAGCGCTTCGACGCCTGGCTCACCGAGCACGAGCCCGAGCTCTTCCAGGCCTTCGACACGTACCGCAAGTCCGGGGGCACGAACCTCTCGGGGCCTGAGCAGTCGGACCTGCTCATCCGCGTCTCCCGCCACGTGGCCCGCTTCCTCGCTCGCCTCTTCAACATCGAGGACGCCCAGCAGGCCCTGGCCCAACGCCTGACGGGCGAGCTGCCGCTGTTCGACTTCAAGCGGGACTTCATCACCCGCCGCGTCTTCAAGAAGGGCGCTCCGGAGCGGCCGACGCTCGCCGAGTTCCCCTCGCTGGATGCCCGGATGCGCCTGCTGCTGCAGCTCGGCTTCCCGGAGGCCTCGAAGACGGATCTGGAGCGAGGCCTGGCCGAGTCCGTGCTCACCTTGATGGACCTGGAGCGCCTGTTCTCCGGCGCCCTGCCCGCGGAGAAGCAGCCCCAAGCGGAGAGCCTGCGCGCCCGCTGGGCCACCCTGCGCGAAGCCCTCCTGTCCACCGCCGAGGGCCGCGAGGCGTTCGGCTCCAGCCTCGTCACCCACGGGGACGACGCCGCCGAGCTGCAGGCCGTCCGCGCCCTGCTCTCGCTGGCGGACCGCTGGACGTTCGCTCGCGCGCTCCACCCCGAGCAGCAGCACCTGTTCCACACCTGGCCCACGCACCGGCTGCCCAAGCCGCTCGTGTTCGATCAGCTCGTCCAGCTCCACCGGCCGGAGCCGAACCTGCCGGAGGCCGCCGAGGGTCCTGATCACCACCTGCGCCACCGGGACGGCTTCAAGCTCACCGATCGCCGCGGCACCCCGCGCGACGCGATGAACGAGGTGGACTACTGCGTCATCTGCCACGAGCGCGAGAAGGACTCGTGCTCCAAGGGCTTCAAGGCGAAGGACCCGGTCGCCGAGGGCCACAGCTTCAAGAAGAACCCGCTGGGCATTCCGCTCACCGGCTGCCCGCTGGATGAGCGCATCTCCGAGATGCACGCGCTCAAGCGCGAGGGCAACTCGGTGGCGGCGCTCTCCATGGTGGTGCTGGACAACCCCATGTGCCCGGGCACCGGCCACCGCATCTGCAACGACTGCATGAAGGCCTGCATCTTCCAGAAGCAGGAGCCGGTGAACATCCCCCTGGCGGAGACCTCGGTCCTCACGGACGTGCTGGATCTGCCCTGGGGCTTCGAGCTCTACGGCCTGCTCACCCGGTGGAACCCGCTCAACGTCCGCCGGCCGTTCGCGCTGCCCTACCGCGACCGCAACGTGCTGATCGTCGGCATGGGGCCTGCGGGCTACACGCTGGCGCACTATCTGCTCAACGAGGGCTTCGGCGTCACCGGCGTGGACGGCCTGAAGATCGAGGGCTTCGATGACGAGCTGGTGGGCCGCAACGGCAAGGCGCTCAAGCCCATCCGCGACTGGAAGGCCATCACCCGCGAGCTGGACGAGCGCGTGCTGGAGGGCTTCGGCGGCGTGTCCGAGTACGGCATCACCGTGCGCTGGGACAAGAACTTCCTCACGCTGATCCACCTGACGCTGGCGCGCCGGGAGAACCTGCGCATCTACGGCGGCGTGCGCTTCGGTGGCACCCTCACCATCGACGATGCGTGGAAGCTGGGGTTCGATCACATCGCCATCGCCGCGGGCGCCGGCCGCCCCACCATCATCGGGATGAAGAACAACCTCATCCGGGGCATCCGCAAGGCGAGCGACTTCCTGATGGCGCTGCAGCTCACGGGCGCCTTCAAGCGGGACTCGCTGGCCAACCTCCAGGTGCAGCTGCCGGCCATCGTCATCGGCGGCGGCCTCACCGGCATCGACACCGCCACGGAGCTGATGGCCTACTACCCGGTGCAGGTGGAGCGGACGCTCGAGCGGCATGAGCGGCTGGCCGCGGACATCGGCGAGGACGCCGTCATCGCGAAGCTGGACGCCGAGGAGCGCGCCACCTACCAGACCTTCCTGGAGCATGGCCGCGCCGTGCGCGCCGAGCGCGAGCAGGCCCGCGCGGAGGGACGCACCCCGGACCTCATCAGGCTGGTGCGGAGCTGGGGCGGCGTGAGCCTGGTCTACCGCCGCAGCCTCACCGAGTCGCCCGCCTACCGCCTCAACCACGAGGAGGTGGTGAAGGCGCTGGAGGAGGGCATCCGCTTCATCGAGCGCATGAGCCCGGTGGAGGCCCTGCCGGACACCACGGGCGCGGTGCGCGCCATCCGCTTCGAGCGCATGGTGACGAAGGACGGCAAGCTCAAGGGCAGCGGTGAGTTCTTCGAGCTGCCCGCGAAGACCGTGTGCGTGGCGGCGGGAACCTCGCCCAACGTCACCTACGAGAAGGAGTACCCGGGCACCTTCCAGCTCGACTCGAACCAGGAGTACTTCCTGGGCCACGAGCTGGAGGAGGCCGGAGACACCTTCGAGCTCAAGCCGGTGGAGACGGCCAGCGAGGATCTGCTGGCCCGGGTGGGCTTCTTCACCTCGTACCGGAAGGACGGGCGCTTCATCTCCTTCTACGGAGACAACCACCCGACCTACGCGGGCAACGTGGTGAAGGCCATGGCCAGCGCCAAGGACGGCTATCCCCAGGTGTCCCGCCTCTTCGCCCGCGAGCTGCAGTCGATGGACTTCCTGGACGAGCTGGCCCAGCGCAAGCGGGACGAGAAGCTGGCCGCTCACTTCGCGAAGCTGGACGAGGCCTTCAACGCCACCGTGGTGGCCGTCAACCGGCTCACGCCCACCATCGTCGAGGTGGTGGTGAAGGCGCCCTTCGCGGCGAGCCACTTCGAGCCCGGCCAGTTCTACCGCCTGCAGAACTTCGAGCGGCTGGCGCCGGTGGTGGACGGCACGCTGCTGACGATGGAGGGCGTGGCCCTCACCGGCGCGTGGGTGGACAAGGAGAAGGGGCTGATGGGGACCATCGTGCTGGAGATGGGCACCTCCTCGCGCCTGTGCGCCGCGCTCAAGCCCGGCGAGCCCGTGGTGCTCATGGGCCCCACCGGCACGCCCACGGAGATTGGCCGCAACGAGACGGTGGTGCTCGTGGGCGGCGGCCTGGGCAACGCGGTGCTCTTCTCCATCGCTCGCTCACTCAAGGCGGCGGGCTGCCGCGTCGTCTACTTCGCCGGCTACCGGACGAAGGTGGACAGCTTCAAGCAGGACGAGATCGAGGCCGGCACGGATCAGATCATCTGGTCGGTGGACGGCGGAGAGCTCATCCCGGCCCGGCGCCCGCAGGACTCCTCCTTCCGAGGCAACGTGGTGCAGGCGATGGTCGCCTACGCGCAGGGCACGCTGGGGCCCAAGCCCGTCATCTCCTTCAGCGAGGTGGACCGCATCATCGCCATCGGCTCGGACCGGATGATGCGGGCGGTGCAGGAGGCTCGCCACGGCGTGCTGCGGCCCTTCCTCAAGCCCGAGCACGAGGCCATCGGCTCCATCAACTCGCCGATGCAGTGCATGATGAAGGAGATCTGCGCCCAGTGCCTCCAGAAGCACGTGGATCCGCGCACGGGCAAGGAGACGTGGGTGTTCTCCTGCTTCAACCAGGACCAGAAGCTGGATCAGGTGGACTTCGTGAACCTGAACCAGCGCCTGCGCGGCAACACGGTGCTGGAGAAGATCTCGGACGTCTTCCTCGCCCGGCTCCTCCAGAAGATGCCGCAGCTCAAGCGCGTCTGATGAGCCGCTGGCCGGAGGTGGCGCTGCCCGTCACTTCCGGCCGAAGGTGTTGAGCATGTCCTGGTAGTTCTTCGTCAGGTCCGCCTCGCGGGTGAGCACCAGGTCCACGTTGGTGTCGCCGTACGTGCGCCGCGCCTCGGTGAGCTTCTGGAGATCCTCGATGCGCTCGCGCATGGCGGCCAGCTGCGGGGCCAGCTCCTCGCGCTGCTCGGGCGTCAGCTTCGCCTGCATCTCCTCGAGCTTCTTCAGCTCCTCGTCCATCTTCAGCGCCGCGGTGAGCTGGCGCTGGCCGATCACCGCCGTCACCACCTCGGCGATGCCGTTGACGTCCTCCTCGGTGAGCCCGGCCTCCTTGCGCGCCGCCTCCTCCGCCTTCGCCTTGCCCTCGATGAGCTTCATGGTGGCGTTCACCTCCGCCAGCTCATCTCCCTTTCCGGCATCCAGCTTCACCTTGGCCAAGTCCTTCAGCAGGCTCTCGTACGCCTCCAGGAGCTTGCGCTGGTAGCCCACGTACGCATCCAGCTTCTGCTTCGTGAGGGCGTATGTGCTCGGGCCGAACTCGGCGCCAGCGTCTTCGTCCTCCTGCGCCTGCTCACCCTCGTGCGGAGCGTGCGAGGGCCGGGCTGCCTCCAGGGGCCGAGGCGCGGACTCCGCCTTCTCTTTCTTACAAGCCGAGAGCCCCAGCACCATGTACAGCACCCACAGCGACCGACGCATGCCCACTCCTCACGGAGACGAAAACGAGCGCGCAGTATATTCTTCCGCCGAGCGGGACAGGGTCCGGCGCCTCCTCGACAACCTGGCGGGGGGGATCGCGCCACTGAACAATCCCCGCATTACCTTTGACCAACCCGGCCACGGTCGTGTACGAACCGCGGTTCGATTGTCGCGAGAGGTGGAGGGACTTTGAGGATTTTCCTGGTAAGGCACGGCGATGCGGACGCGGAGATCCCCGAGGGTCTTGGCGACGAGGCGCGCGCGCTGACCGCGAAGGCCCGCGCGAACACTGCCCAGCACTTCGCCTCGCTGGCCGAGCGCATGGGCCCCGTCGGGCTCATTCTCACCAGCCCGCTGGTGCGCACGGTGCAGACGGCGCAGATCCTCTCGTTCGCGACCAAGTACGAGGGCCTGCTGCGCGCCCACCGCTGCCTGCTGCCGGACATGCCCGTGGGCGCCGTGGAGACGGTGCTCGCCGAGCACACGGACCAGAACCTGGTGCTCGTGGGGCATCAGCCGTCCATGGGAGCGCTGGCCGCTCACCTGCTGGGCATGCAGTCGTTCCCCAAGCCGGTGAACCCCGGCACGGTGATCGCCCTGGAGCGCCCCGAGGGCGAGAACACGCAGATGAAGTTCCTGTTCTACGCGGCGCCCGGCCAGCAGGTGGTCGACGTCATCCAGTGAGCCGACGCCACCGGCCGCCGGAGGGCCTCCGCCGATGATGGACGAAGCCCGCTACAACCAGCTCGTCTCCGCGCTCTTCAAGCGCATGCTCGCCGCGGCGGATGCGTTGGATCCCGACGTGCTCGAGGCCGAGAGCACTGGGGACATGCTCACCCTCACCACGCCCTCGCGAGAGAAGTGCATCGTCAACACCCAGCGCGCCGTGCGGCAGATCTGGGTGGCGGGCAAGGGCCAGGGCATCCACTTCACCTACGACGACGCCTCCGGCACCTGGAAGGACGACAAGGGCAAGGGGCTGGAGCTCTTCTCCTTCGTCGCGGACGTGGTGCGCGAGCTCAGCGGCGAGGACTTCACCTACCCCGCCTGAGCCCTGGCCCGTCTGGCCTCAGTCCTCCGGAGGCGGCTCGCCTTCCGGGTTCTCCCGCTCGATGAACTCCACCCGGTCTCCTCCGTCGGCCTGGGCCTTGCGCAGCGCCTCGCTGGCGTCCTTCATCAGGTTGCCGAAGCTCACCTGCGTCTGCCCGCGCACGGGCGAGGGCTCGAAGACGGACAGCCCCATGGACACCGACATGTTCGGCAGGCGCGAGAGCGTCTTCAGCCGCTGCCGCAGGCGCTCGGCCACTATCAGCGCGCCCACCTTCGGCGTGTGCGGGAAGAAGGCCACGAACTTGCCCTCGGTGGTGGGGACGATGACGTCGATGTCCCGCACGCCCCCGGAGATGAGCCCCAGCATCTCCGCCAGCAGCGTGGTGCGCTGCGAGGCCCCCAGGTGCGCGGTGCGCTCGGTCAGCTGATCCAGCTCCAGCAGCAGCAGGGCGATGGGGTAGCGGTAGCGCCGGCTGCGCTTCACCTCCATGAGCAGCAGCCGCTTGAGGAAGTCGAAGTCCGCGGAGCCCGGGCCCTCCAGCCCCAGCTTGCGGGCCATCGAGTCCTCGGACTCGGCCTCCGGGGGAGCCGGGGGCGCGGGGGGCCGGGAGGCGGCGCGCGTCTCGTAGAGCTGGAGCAGCAGCCCCACGCACGTCACCACCGTGGTGCGCTTGAGCGGGCCCACCAGGCAGGCATCAGCGCCAGCCTTCGCGGAGCGCTCCTCGGGGTTCTCTTCCTCGGGCATGTAGAGCAGGAGCACCGGGATGCCCGGCGCCTCCTGCTTCAACTCCCGGCACAGCTCCTCGCCATCCAGGGTGGGCGTCAGCGAGGCCAGCACCACCTCGGGCGGGCTGGTCCGAACCTCCCGGAGCGCCTCGGAGGCGGTGCTGACGACAATGACCGCGTAGCCCGCGCTTTCGAGAAACCTGCGCAGGGCCGTAGCGACGGGGATGGCGGGCTCGGCGATGAGGGCGGAGCGCATGGGCCCCATTAAACCCCCAAATCAGACCGACATGACTTCCTTTTCCTTGGCCGCGATGATCTTGTCCACCTCGGCCACGCCCGCATCGGTCTCCTTCTGCACCTTCTCCTGGAGCCGCTTGTTGTCGTCCTCGGTGATCTTCTTGTCCTTGAGCTGCGTCTTGAGCACCTCGTTGGAGTCGCGCCGGATGTTGCGGATGGCGACCTTGTGCTCCTCGCCCTTGGACTTCACCTGCTTGGCGATCTCCTTGCGGCGCTCCTCGGTGAGCGGCGGGAACGGCAGGCGGATCATCTCGCCGTCGTTCATCGGGTTCAGCCCCAGGTTGGCCTCGCGGATGGCCTTGTCGATCTCCTTCAGCACGCTCTTGTCCCACGGCTTGATGGTGATGAGCCGCGGCTCGGGGGACTGCACGCTGGCCACGCCATTGAGCGGGGTGGGCGTGCCGTAGAAGTCCACGCGGATGCCATCCAGCAGGCTGGTGCTGGCGCGCCCGGTGCGCACCTTGGACAGCTCCTTCTTGAGGTCATCGAGCGTCTTGTCGATGCGGGTCTTCAACTCTTTGACGACATCCTCGTTCGCCATTGTGTGCTCCTAGGAAGGAGAAGCTCAGGCCCAGACCGTCTCGGCCGCACCCACCACTGTACCGATATCTCCGTTGCCCAGCACAGCCCGACCGATGTTGCCGCGCACCGTCATGTCGAACACGATGATGGGCAGCTTGTTGTCCATGCACAGGGAGATGGCCGTCGAGTCCATCACGTTCAGGTTCTGCTTGAGCACGTCCATGTACGTGAGGGAGCGGTAGCGCCGCGCCGCGGCGTCCTTCTTCGGGTCCGCGTTGTACACGCCGTCCACCTTGGTGGCCTTGAGAATGACCTCGGCGTTGATCTCCATGGCGCGCAAGGAGGCGGCGGTGTCCGTGGTGAAGTAGGGGTTGCCCGTGCCCGCGGCGAAGATGACCACGCGCCCCTTCTCCAGGTGGCGCACCGCGCGGCGGCGGATGTAGGGCTCGGCGATCTGCTCCATCTTGATGGCCGACAGCACCCGGGTGAACACGCCCTGCTTCTCCAGCGCGTCCTGCATGGCCATGGAGTTGATGCAGGTGGCGAGCATGCCCATGTAGTCGGCGCTCGCGCGATCCATGCCCTCGGTGGCCCCGGCCACGCCGCGGAAGATGTTGCCGCCGCCAATCACGACGGCCAGCTCCACGCCGGCCTGGACCAGCTCCTTCACCTCGGCGGCAATGCGGGTGAGGGTGGGCGGGTGGATGCCGTACTTGCCATCGCCCATGAGGGCCTCGCCCGAGAGCTTGAGGAGGATGCGCTTGTAACGGAGGGAGCGGGTCGGGTCGGACATGCGGCTCCGCTCATATCCCCCACCCCGCCCTCGATCAACGTTCGAGTCAACGCACCAGGTGGGGATCCGTCTCCAGCGAACCCTCTGGCCTGTCCCCCGAGCAGGCCCCGGAAAACGCGAAGGGCCGCGGCCCCAAGTCCTCACGGACCCGAGGGCGCGGCCCCACGTCAGCCCCGAGGGCCGACCGCGCGGCTAGGCCTTGCCGGTGCCCAGCGTCTTGGCGACCTCGGCGGCCAGGTCATCCTTCTTCTTCTCGATGCCCTCGCCCACCATGAAGCGCGCGAAGCGCCGGATGGAGACCTTCTCGCCGATCTTCGCGGCGCGCTCGGTGACCATCTCGCCGACCTTCTTTTTGTCGTCCTTCACCCAGAGCTGGTCCACCAGGCAGACCGTCTCGTAGTACTTCTCGATCTTGCCCACGAGGATCTTGTCCCACATGGCCTCGGGCTTCTTCTGCTCCTTGAGCTGAGCGCGCTGGATCTCCTTCTCCTTCTCCAGCACGTCGGCGGGGATCTCCTCGCGGCGCACGTACTGCGGGCTGGCCGCGGCCACGTGCATGGCGATGTCCTTGGCCAGGGCCTGGAAGTCCTCGTTGCGAGCCACGAAGTCCGTCTCGCAGTTGACCTCCACCATCACGCCGATTCGGCCGCCGTGGACGTAGGTGGCGATGATGCCCTCGGCCGCGACGCGGCCCTCCTTGCTGCCGGCCTTGGCGATGCCCTTCTTGCGCAGCCACTCCTCGGCCTTGACGAAGTCGCCGCCGGTCTCGGAGAGCGCCTTCTTGCAGTCCATCATGCCCGCGCCGGTCTTCTCGCGGAGGTCCTTCACCATCGTGGCGCTGATCTCGGCCATGTGCTTCTCCAGGCCCCGCCTGCCCGGCGCCGTGCGCCGTCCGGGGCGTTGAGGTTCAGTTACGTCGTTGGGGGAAAAGGAAAAGGCCGGGCGGAGAGGGTCCCCACCACCCGGCCAACTTCAGTGCTGGTGCGTGAGCGCGGGCCTACTCGGCCGGCGTCTCCTCAGCGCCACCCTCGGCCGCCTCACCCTCGGTGGGCTCGGTCGCGCTCGGAGCAGCGCCCTTCATCTCGACGAGGGGGCCCCGGCGCTCGCCGCCGCGATCGCCCCCGCGGCGATCACCGCGATCACCCCGGTCGCCACGGCGCGGGCCCCGGCGGTCGTCACGCTCCCGGCGCTCGCTGCCCCCCTCACGCTCCTCCTGCTCGTCGCGCTCGGCGGCGCCCGAGGCGCGGTAGCGCGCGGCACCCTCGAGGCACGCGTCGGCGATCTTCGAGGTGAAGAGCTTGATGGAGCGGATGGCGTCATCGTTGCCGGGGATGACGAAGTCGATGCCGTCCGGGTCGCAGTTGGTGTCGACCACGCCAATCACGGGGATGCCCAGGCGGGTGGCCTCGTGGATGGCGATGTGCTCCTTCTTCGGGTCGACCACGAACACGCAGCGGGGCAGCTTGGACATCTCCTTCACGCCGCCCAGGTTCTTCTCGAGCTTCTCGCGCTCGCGCTCCAGCGAGGCCACTTCCTTCTTCGGCAGGCGATCGAAGGTGCCGTCCTCGGACATCTTCTCCAGGGTCTTGAGGCGATCGATGCCCTGCTTGATGGTCTTGAAGTTGGTGAGGGTGCCACCGAGCCAGCGGCTGGTGACGAAGAACTGGCCGGCGCGAGCGGCCTCCTCGCGGATGACGTCCTGGGCCTGCTTCTTGGTGCCCACGAAGAGCACGTGGCCGCCGCGCGAGGTGATGTCCGCGACGAAGCGGAAGGCCGAGCGGGCCATGACCACGGTCTTCTGCAGATCGATGATGTAGATGCCGTTGCGGGCGCCGAAGATGTAGGGCTTCATCTTCGGGTTCCAGCGCTTGGTCTGGTGGCCGAAGTGAACGCCGGCCTCCAGCAGTTGCTTCATGGTGATACCGCTGGCGGCGGCCATGGCCTGCGCCTGAGTCTCATGAGTGTCAGTCGACATGTGCTTGCTTCTCCGGTTGTTCCGCCACGCCCGGTAAAAGCTCCGGCCGTTTGCCCTGCGTGAGCAGAGCACCGGTTGCCGGCACGAGCGTGTGAGTAGTGGGTTGCTGCGTCCTACCGCCCAGAATGGAGCCCAGGGCGGGCGGGTTCCTAACAAAACCCTCCAGGAGTCCGCAAGCTTTCGGTGTTTCCGGCTGCCTACATGCCCACACTCGGGCTGTCCGGCCGTCCAGCGGGCTGAGGGGCGAGGGCCTGAAGTACCGCCAGAGCGGCCCTCGCCCGAGCCAGGAGCTACATCTGGCCCTGCTTCATGGCCGCGTCCATGCGGCGCTTCATCTCCTCAGGGGCGACGTCTTCGACGTGCGTGGCGAGGGTCCACTGGTGACCGAAGGGATCACGCACCATGCCGGAGCGGTCGCCGTAGAACTGATCCTTCAGCGGCCGCTCCTCCTTCGCGCCGGCGGAGATGGCCTGCTTGAAGAGCGCGTCCACGTTCTCGACGTAGATGCAGAACCCGGCCGGAGAGCCACCCAGCGTCTCGGGGCTCTTCGCGCCCATCTGGGGGGACTCATCGGAGATCATGATGATCGAGTTGCCAATCTTGAACTCGGCATGGCCGACGGTGCCGCCTGGCCCCTCCATGCGGTAGAGCTCGGTGGCGTTGAAGGCCTTCTTGTAGAAGTCCAGTGCGCGAGCTGCGCCCTTGACGATCAAGTACGGCGTCACCGTGTGGTACCCCTCCGGAATCGGCTTGGCCATGACTTCCCTCCCGTTTTCGTGTGGATGCTGCGAGTGCGACTGCTGTGCGGCGGATCTCTACTCTTGCACGCCTCGCCTGCTCGGGACAACCTGAGAGGTCAGGCCCTGGGACACTGACGTCACGAGTCAGCCCCAGGGAACTGAGGGGGCCATGTCAATGGAACGGAAATCCGCCACCTACGCGGACTTGGAGGCACTGCCCGACAACGTCGTGGGGGAGCTCATCAACGGGGAGCTGTATGTCAGCCCTCGGCTGTCGTTTCTTCATGCCGTAGCGGCCTCGAGGCTGAGCGGCGAGTTGATGAACCCGTTTGATCGAGGCCAGGACGGGCCGGGCGGCTGGGTCATCCTCAACAAGCCAGAGGTGCACCTGAGTAACGATGTGCTGGTGCCGGACATCGCTGGCTGGCTGCAAGAGCGGATGCCGCAGCCACCTCGCACCGCGGCGTTCACGTTGGCTCCGGACTGGGTGTGCGAAGTGGTGTCCGCCTCCACGGCGGCCTTGGATCGC
>NZ_JBJMQP010000192.1:0-36850 GCF_045802625.1 Hyalangium sp.
CACCCACCAGATGGTACTCGGCGTTGAAAGTCAGCCCGCCATGCCCGGAGCACAGCGGGAGGGGCGCGGCCAGTTCCATGGCCAGTTCACGCACTCTGCCTGGGCCATGCTCTTCCAGGAACTCGGTGGGAAGCCAGAACATCGCCGCGCACACCGCGTGTGCCTTGTCCCACCCATGCCGAGATTCCAGATTCTTGCCCCAGTACTCGAAGCGGTACCGATTCTCGGAGGACTTGTCGGCCAACTGAATCATGGGGAGGTCACTCTCAAGGAGTTCGCGCCGTGTCAGTTCCCACCTGCGTTCATCGAGTGGTTGCGGGTCCCCCTCATCATCGTAATACCAACACAACGCTTGAGGTCCCACGGCGCGCAGGTACGTCTCCAGTGATCTGGAGACTTCGTGCGCTACCTCTTTGTGCGAGCGCCGCATGTAGAAGCTGAAGCTCAACCCTTCACGAATAAGCAGGCCTCCGCTTTGAGCCCTGACTCGGACTCGAGGGTAACGCTCGCTCATCGGTGGACTCCTATATGGGGTTGAACTTGCGCTGGCTGCCCGCCCAGAGCCTGTTGATAAACCTCTCCCTGAGTCTTTCCCACGTGTGGGCTCTCTCTTGGGTAGCGCCGCCAAGACGAGAATTCATCCGTACTCACGCACGGAAACTTGAAGTCGTAGGTATCCTGGACCCGCTGCGGTTGGCCCTCATGAATCACGATGTCCGGCTCAATCGTTCCTCTCAACTGCGCGCCTCTGCCCTGTCTCAAGAGTTCCTCCACCACCTCGCGAGGAATGTACTGCGCGCTCCCCGTCTGCGGATCCACTCGGTAGCGTGGTGAAATGCTGAAGCCTCCGGGCTTCAACTTCTTCAGCCGCTCCTCGGCGCACCGAAGCGCCACCTGATGTTGCTCCACGCCCAATTGCATCGCCCGGGTGATGGGCTGTCCCCGGCTGTCGGTGCCCACCTGCTCCGCGCACTCTTCCTGCGTCGGTCCTCGGTCCTTGAAGTGCCGAGCCATCACCTCCAGCCGAGCGCTGGTCGCGCACTCAGCCAGCGCCTTGTCGATGCTTGCCCGCAGTTCCGCATCCAGCGAATCGCTGGACTTGATGACGACGGCGCCGATCACAGCCGCCGCCACGGGAGCCCCCACACCCGGTGGAGGAATGGGCTCCGGTGGAGGAACGAGCCTCAACTGCGGCACCGTGGGCATTTGCTCGCCCATCCCCGGCTTGCAGAGTTCGGGCGCCTGGCGACAAGCGCTCGTGGCGGAATCCGTGGTCTGAGCGTATTGACGCGGGACCTGCGGGTTGGCCGTGATGCATGCGGTGAACAGCACGCTGACGCCGAGCGCCATCACGCGCCCCAGTTCCCACCTGTCGTTGCGCCGCATCATGCCTTTCCATGCACCCAAAGGGGGCTTGTCCTCGAGGCATCCTCTCTTTGCCAGCGGCAAGGTTCCATCCCGGGCCAGCAAGCACGCAGGAGGCGGCAGGAGGCGAAGCGCCGCTCGAAGCGCCGCCTGGAGGGCGAAGCCCCAATGTTGAACAGGAGCATCCCTCCCACGAGTCCGAGTATGGAGTGCTGCCGTGAACCTGCTCCTGCTCCTGGATGAGGACTTCCTCCCCGACGGCACTGCTCGCCTCACGGGCCGCCGCGCCCAGCACGCCCGCGAGGTGCTGCGCGCCGAGCCCGGGGAGAGGCTGCGCGTGGGACGGCTCGGCGGCCTCGTCGGCACGGGCGAGGTGCTGGAGAACACCCCAGGCGTCCTCCACCTGCGCGTCTCCCTCTCCGAGCCTCCTCCCGCCCGCGCCGGTGTGGACCTGCTCCTCGCCATTCCGCGCCCCAAGGCGCTCAAGAAGGTGTTGCCCGCCGTGGCCTCGCTGGGCGTGGATCGCGTGGTGCTCGTCAACGCCGCTCGCGTGGAGAAGAGCTACTTCGACTCCAAGGTCCTCGCCCCCGAGTTCCTCCAGGAGCTGCTCCTCCAGGGGCTCGAACAGGCCCGCGACACACGCCTCCCGGAGGTGCTCGTGCGCGAGCGCTTCCGCCCCTTCGTGGAGGACGAGCTGGACACCGTCTTCGGCCGCGAAGCGCTCCGGCTCCTCCCCCACCCGCCCGCGCGCCAGCCGCTCACCGCTACGGGAGCCGGCATGGCGCCCCGCGTCGTACTGGCCATCGGCCCGGACGGCGGCTGGGTCTCCTTCGAGGCGGAGCTGCTCGAAGCACACGGCTTCCACCCCTTCACCCTGGGCCCGCGCATCCTCCGCGTGGAGACGGCCGTGCCCGTCCTGCTTGGGCAGGTGGCCCTTCTCCGAGAGAACATCTCCCCACCGAATGGCCGCTGAGGGCTTGAAGCCCGGCTCGCGGTTGTTCAAGAGTGGCCCCCCTATGACGACCCCGTCCGAAGCCTCCGCCGAGGCCTCCCCCCAGCCCGCCGCTGCCCAGCCCGTCACCTCCGAGCCGCAGGCCGCCCCCGCCAAGCCCGCCAGCCATGACACCGTGCCGCCGCCCGCGCTGCTCGACTTCATGATGAAGCGCTGGAAGCCTTCCAACCGGAAGCTTCCTCCCAAGCTCAAGCACGCGGAGGCGTTCCGCGCACGCCGCCAGGCCCTCTCCAAGCTCTTCCCTGGCGAGACGCTCGTCATCCCCACCGGCCACGAGAAGGTGCGCGCCAACGACACGCACTACCGCTTCCGCCCGGGCACGGACTTCTACTACCTCACCGGCAACACCGAGCCGGACTGCGTCCTCGTGCTCCAGCCCCAGGAGGGCGGCGGCCACACGGACCTCCTCTTCGTCGAGCCCAACCCGGGCCGCAGCGACGCCACCTTCTTCACCGACCGCGTGAAGGGCGAGCTGTGGGTGGGGCCGCGGCTCGGCGTGAAGGAGAGCCAGGCCCGCTACGCCGTGGACGAGGCGCGCGGCCTGCCCGAGCTCAAGGACTACCTCTCCGGCCTCCACGGCGCCGTGTCCCGGCCCACGCGGGTGCTGCGCGGCTTCTCCGCCAAGGTAGACGACGTGTTGCCCGCCCAGGCCGACCGCGACAAGGCCCTGGCCCAGGCGCTGTCCGAGCTGCGCCTGCTCAAGGACGCCCAGGAGATCCGCGAGCTGCAGGCCGCCATCGACTCCACGCAGCGTGGCTTCGAGGACGTCATCGCGGGCCTGAAGGGCGCGAAGACCGAGCGCACGGTGGAGGGCATCTTCAACCTGCGCGCCCGCGTCGAGGGCAATGACGTGGGCTACGGCACCATCGCCGCCGCGGGAGCGCACGCGTGCGTGCTGCACTGGACGCGCAACGACGGCCCGGTGAAGAAGGGCGATCTGCTACTGCTGGACGCAGGCGTGGAGGGCAACAGCCTCTACACCGCGGACATCACCCGCACGCTCCCCGTCTCCGGCAAGTTCTCCAAGGAGCAGCGCGAGATCTACGAGCTGGTGCTGGAGGCGCAGGAGCAGGCGATCGCGGCGGTGAAACCGGGCAACGACTTCATGGAGCCCAACCGCGTGGCCATGCGCGTGCTCGCCGCGGGCCTGGAGCGCCTGGGCATCCTCCCCAACGCCGAGGAGGCGCTGAAGGACGAGCACCAGTTCTACAAGCGCTACTCGCTGCACAACGTCAGCCACATGCTGGGCCTGGACGTGCACGACTGCGCGCAGGCCCGCCAGGAGGCGTACAAGTACGGCAAGCTCAAGGCCGGCATGGTGCTCACGGTGGAGCCCGGCCTCTACTTCCAGACGGACGATCTCACCGTGCCGGCGCGCTACCGCGGCATCGGCGTGCGCATCGAGGATGACGTCGTCGTCACCGCGCGGGGCTGCAAGGTGCTCTCGGGCGCCATCCCGCGCACGGCGAAGGACGTCGAGGCCTGGATGAAGCGCGTGTGGGCCAAGGCCAAGAAGTGAGGCGTCTACGCTCGCCGCCTACTACGTCTTCCTGGGGCTGATCGGCGCCGAGCGCCTGTACGAGCTCGCCCTCTCGCGACGCAATGCGAAGAGGGCGCTCGAGCGGGGCGGCCGCGAGGTGGGCCAGGCTCACTTCCGGGTCATGGTCCTGTTCCACACGGCGTTCCTCGTCGCCTGCGCCGTGGAGCCCCTCGCGCTGCACCGCCCCTTCCCGGGCCTGCTGGGGTATGTCTCGTTCGGCGTCGCGCTGGCCTCGCAGCTGCTGCGCTACTGGGCCATCTCCACGCTCGGCGAGCGGTGGAACACCCGCATCATCTTCGTCCCCGGAGCCACGCCGGTCACCGGAGGCCCGTACCGCTTCATCCGCCACCCCAACTACGTGGCCGTCATCCTGGAGTTCGTCTTCCTGCCGCTCATTCACGGCGGCTACCTCACGGCCCTCGTCTTCTCCCTGGGCAACGCGGCGCTGCTCTACGTCCGCATCCGCGCCGAGGAGCAGGCGCTCGGCGCCGAGTATCAACAGGCGTTCGCCGGCCGGCCGCGCTTCCTCCCGAAAGGCGCCTCCGAGTCCACGGGCCTGCCTCCGCCGTGAGGACGATCGACGTCGCCATCGTGGGAGGTGGCCCCGCCGGGCTCGCCGTGGCCATCCACGCCGTCCGCCGTGGCTTCTCCACCGTCGTCTTCGATCGTCAGGCCCTCCCCGCGGACAAGGCGTGTGGTGAGGGCCTCGCGCCTCCAGGCGTGAACGAGCTCGAAGCGCTCGGGGCTCGGCAGTACCTCACGCCCGCGGACTGCGCTCCCATCGTGGGCATCCGCTATCTCCAGGAGGACGGCACGGATGTCTCCGGCCGCTTCACTCCCGCGCCAGGGCTGGGCATCCGCCGGACGGCACTCGCGGCGGCGCTGACTCGGACCGCTCGGGAAGCGGGGGTCGTGCTTCAGGAGCGCTGCGGCGTGGCGAAGGTGATCCGCTCGTCCGAGCGCGTGCTGCTCACCACCGCCGCTGGCGAAGAGGTAGAGGCCCGCCTGCTGGTGGCGGCGGACGGACTGGCCTCGCCGCTGCGGCAAGCGCAGGGACTGGATGAGCCCGTGAAGGCCCAGGCGCCTCGACGCTTTGGGCTTCGCCAGCACTTCCGCATGCGGCCCTGGTCCGAGTTCGTCGAGATCCACCTCGTGCGAGGCGTGGAGGCCTACGTCACCCCGGCCGGGAGCGATCGCGTGGGCGTGGCCTTCCTCTGGGAGCACGGCAAGGTGGACGGCTCCATCTCCTTCCCGAGCCTCCTGCACCGCTTCCCCGCGCTGCGAGAACGCCTGGAAGGCGCTCCCTCGGACTCCCACGCGCGAGGAGCGGGGCCGTTCCTGCGCAAGGTGCGGGGCCGGAGCCTCGATCGCTTCGTCCTGGTGGGGGATGCGGCCGGCTACGTGGATGCCATCACCGGCGAGGGCCTCACCCTCGCGCTGCGCTCCGCGAGCGCGCTGGGCCACTTGCTGCCCCAGGTGCTCGCCCAAGGCGCTTCCCGAGACTCTTTGCGTCCCTACGAACGCGCCGTGGCCCGCCACTACTGGCGCTACGCCCTCTCGACCCGGCTGATGCTGGCCATCGCCCGCTCCCCCGCACTGCGCGTCCGTCTCCTCCACGGGTTGTCTCGGTATCCGGCGATCTTCGAGGCGCTCGTCAACTTCGTCACGGGCTGAGCCTGCCCCTGAGCTTGTGAAGAGGGCACCACTTCCTCTATGAGGCGCACCCGGCTCCATGGGTAGGAGCCACTCTAGGGGACCCACCATGTTCAAGAAGATCCTGATTGGCCTCGTCGTCCTGCTCGCGGTGCTGGCCGGTGTCATCGCCACCCGTCCTGACTCCTTCGCCGTGGAGCGCAGCGCCACGATCCAGGCCGCGCCGGAGTTCGCCTTCGCGCTGGTGAACGACTTCCACCACTGGGCCGAGTGGTCGCCCTGGGACAAGCTGGACACGTCCATGAAGCGCACGTTCGACGGAGCCTCCGCGGGCTCGGGCGCCATCTACGCCTGGACCGGCAACGACAAGGTCGGCGAGGGCAAGATGACCGTCGAGGAGAGCAAGCCGAACGAGCAGGTCCGCATCAAGCTCGAGTTCATCAAGCCCTTCGCCTCCACCAGCACCACCACGTTCACCTTCACCAAGGCCGGCGAGGGCACCCAGGTGACGTGGAAGATGGAGGGCCACAACAACTTCGTGAGCAAGGCGTTCTCGATGTTCATGAACATGGACAAGATGGTGGGCGGGGACTTCGAGCGAGGCCTGGCCGCCATGAAGACCGTGGCGGAGGCCTCGGCGAAGAAGGCGGCCGAGGAGAAGGCCCTGGCCGAGAAGGCGGCCGAGAAGGCGGCGGCCGAGGCTGCTGCCGCTGCCCAGGCGGCCCCCCCCGCCGGGAGCCAGCCCTCCGCGGGGACGGCGAGCGCCCCGGTGCCGTAAGCTCTTGAGCGCGGGCCCCCTCTGGCCCACTCTCACGGTTGGATGTGCTCGCTTCCCCCCGGAACGCCATGATCAAGAAGATCCTCCTGGGCCTCGTCGTCGCGCTGCTGGCGCTGGTGGGCTTCATCGCCTCGCGGCCCTCCACCTTCACCGTGCAGCGCAGCATCACGATGAAGTCCGAGCCGGAGTACATCTTCCCCTTCGTGAACAGCCTCTATCGCTGGGCCGACTGGTCTCCCTGGAACGACCTGGACCCGGCGATGAAGCGCACCTACCAAGGGCCCGTGCTGGGGGTGGGCTCGGTCTACGCGTGGTCCGGCAACGACAAGGTGGGCCAGGGGCGGATGACGATCGAGGAGAGCCGCAAGGACGAGCTCGTCCGCGTCAAGCTCGAGTTCATCAAGCCCTTCGCCTCCACCCACATGGCCACCTTCACGATCAAGCCCGTGGCGGAGCGCTCCTCGGTGGTGACCTGGACGATGGAGGGGCACAACGGCTTCGCGGGCAAGGCCGCCTCGCTGTTCATGGACATGGACGCGATGATCGGAAAGGACTTCGAGAAGGGCCTGGCCAAGCTGCGCGAGCTGGCCGAGGCCGAGTCCGACGAGGAGCATGAGGAGGAGGTCCTCGACAACGCGGTGCGCAAGGCCATGGCCGAGGCGGAGAAGGCCCCCGCTCCCACCCAGGGCCAGCCGGCTCCGTCGAAGGCCCCCGCTCCCAAGCAGTAGCCACGCCCAGCCGCGGGGGGGCTCACGGTCCTGCCTGGGCTCGCCGTAAACTCCGCGGATAGGGGACGGCGGCCATGACGAGCGGGATGAAGACAGGGTTGGTGCTGGCAGGCGGCGCGGCGCGCGGGGCGTACGAGGCCGGAGTCCTCTCCTATCTCCGAGAGGAGTTCGAGCCCCAGTTCGGCCGCGAGCTGAAGCTGGACATCCTCGCGGGCACCTCCGTGGGCGCCATCCACGCGTGCTACCTGGCGGCCACCAGCCACGAGCCCCGGCGGCAGGCCCAAGGCCTCATCGCGCACTGGCACTCCATGAAGGTGGAAGAGGTGCTCCGGTGCAGCTTCGGAGACGTCTTCCGCCTCATCCGAGAGACGCTGAGCAAGCCCTCGACGGCCCGGGACATCCAGTACGGCGGGCTGGTGGATCCGCGCGGGCTGCGCTCCCTGGTGGGCCGTGGCATCGCCTGGCTGCAGATCGGCCGGAACCTGCGCAAGGGCCACCTGGAGGCCCTGGCCATCAGCGCCACCCACGTGGGCACGGGCAGCGCCCGGGTCTTCGTCCAGCGGGGTGACAACAGCCCCCTCCAGTGGAGCAAGGACTCCGAGTACCGCGCGGTGGCCGCCCGCATCGGCCCCAACCATGCGCTGGCCTCGGCGGCCATCCCGGTCGTCTTCCCCGCCGTCCAGGTCCGCGGGCAGCTCCACGTGGATGGAGGCCTGCGGCTCAACGTCCCCCTCAGCCCGGCGCTGCGGCTGGGCGCCCAGCGCGTCATCGTCATCTCGCTGCGGCCCTACTCCCGCGCCGGGGAGGACACGGGCGGCGCCAGCCAGGAGGAGCGCGAGCAGGCCGTCGCCAGCGCTCCCTTCCTCGTGGGCAAGATGCTCAACATGTTGATGACGGACCGCACCGATCAGGATCTCGGCCGGCTGCGGCGGCTCAACGCCATCCTCGAGGCGGGCACCACGGCGTACGGGCCGAGCTTCGCGGACGTGCTCAGCTCGGCGGTGAACCCGCACCGCAGCCAGCCCATGCGCTACGTCCGGGAGCTGCTGGTGCGGCCCTCGAGGGACTTGGGCGAGCTGGCCGCCGAGTACGTCCGCACGGCCGAGTTCCGCCGCCGCAGCAGCGGGCTGGCCCACCGCGCCATCCTGCGGCTGGTGGAGCGCGAGGCGCCTCGCGAGGCGGACATGGCCTCGTACCTGCTCTTCGACGGCGGCTTCGCGGACATCCTCATCGAGCTGGGCCGGCAGGACGCTCGGGCCATGCGCCCCCAGTGGGAGCAATTCTGGTCCTCGGAGCCGCAGAACCTCTCGGAGCAGGCCCTGATGAAGAAGCCCGCCGCCGTCACCGCCGCCTGAAGCCGAGCCCCGGCCGGCTCCAGGAGCTCGTGGGAGGCGGCTCAGCCCTCGGACTTCTTGCCGGCCACGAGCTCGGACAGCTCGCCGCGCTCGGCCAGCTCCATCAGGATGTCCGAGCCGCCGATGAACTCCCCGTTGATGAAGATCTGGGGGATGGTGGGCCAGTTCGTATAGTCCTTGATGCCCTGGCGGACCTCGGGGTCGGCCAGCACATCCACCGTGTGCAGGTCGCCATAGGGCTGCAGCAGCTGCACCGCCCGGGCGGAGAAGCCGCACTGAGGGAACAGGGGGTTGCCCTTCATGAACAGCACGATCTTGTGGGAGCGAATCGCCTCGTCGAAGCGAGCCTTGAGTTCAGGGGTCATCTTTCCGGTCCTTCCTCAGCGGGCGCCGAGCTTCTTCCATTGCTCGGGCGTATAGGTTTTTAGCGCCAGCGCGTGCAGTTCGCCCGTCTGCAGCCAGTCCTGGACGGAGGCGTAGACGAGCTTGTGCTGCTGCACCATGGGCTTTCCGGTGAAGGCCGGGCTGGCCACCGTGGCCTCGAAGTGGTCGCCCGTGCCCGTGGTGTCCCGGACCTGGACCTCGGAGCCTGGCAGGGCCCCGAGGATGCGCTCGCGAATGTGCTCTGGGTCCAACATGTCAGTGCAGCCCCTTTCCCACCATGAGCATGGCTGGGTCGAATCCCATCCCCTTCACGGTCTCGTCCCACAGCTGGGCGGGGTTGCCTTCGAGGATGGCCTTGGCCGTCGCCTCGGAGAACAACCAGGAGCCCGCCGCCATCTCCTGCTCCAACTGCCGCGGCCCCCACCCGGCATAGCCCAGGCAGAAGCGCACGTGCGGTGTGGGGTTCTCCAGCAGCGGGCCCAGCGCGTCAAGCGTGACGCTCAGGTACACCCCCGGCAGCACCGTGTGCTTCTCGGGGATGGAGTCGTCATCGTGGAGGATGAAGCCGCGGTGAGGCTCCACGGGGCCGCCGACGAAGACGGCCTGCGTGGTGCGCTCGGAGGAGATCTTCATGTTCTGCCCCCGGGCCAGCTCCCCGAGCGTCAGGGGCGCTCCCCGGTTGATGACGAGGCCCATGGAGCCTCCATCCCCGTGTTCGATCATCAGCACGACCGAGCGGTGGAAGTTGGGATCCCCGAGCTGGGGCATCGCCAGGAGCAACCCGGGAGCGAGCGTCTTCACCCGGTCAGCATCGACCGTCCGGGTGGGGGCGTGCAACCGGTTATCTCGCTCCCAGGTATCCAACCGAACGGTCAGCCCCGGGAGGGCGCGGCGGCGGGGCTCAATGCCAACTGGCGTGCTTGGACTGGAGCGCCTTCGCCAGCTTCTCCGGCAGCACGGGCTTGCCAATGAACTGGTCCGCTCCGAGCCCCTTGCACTTGCGCGCCATGGCCGAGTCGCTCATCGCGCTCACGCCGATGAGGACGGCCTGGGGGAAGCGCTCGCGCAGGCGGGACATCAGCGTGGCGCCGCTGCGGCCGGGGAGGAAGACATCCACGATGGCGGCGTCCATGCGCTTGTTGCGCACGGCGAACTCGGCCTCCTCGGCGCTGCCCACGGGGAGCGGCTCGTAGCCCCACTGGGTGAGCAGCTCGACGAGGAGCTCGCGGTTGGAGGGATCGTCCTCGACGACGAGCACCGTGCCGCGAACGGGCTCGAGCTTCAGCTCATCGTTGCGCCGCTCGGGGCCAGCCTGCGTGGAACCCGTGGCAATGGAGAGATCATCGGTCGGGAGAGACATGGCTCGGCTCGCGTGGACAAGAAGAGGTGTGCGTTGGGGGAACCCACCCGCGTCCCTCGGGAATTCCTCGGGCCGGGAGAGGAAACCTGAGCAAGCCCGAGGGATTGGACTCGGGTTCAGGCCCGGCGCGGGCGAGGGGCGAGCGCCTGCGAGGCGAGCGAGGCGCCAAGCACCAGCAGCACGAGGAGCAGCCAGGCGGGAATGACGACGCGGGAGCCCCCCTCGTAGATGAGGGCGGCATAGCTGGTGCCCAGGTAGCGGCCGAGCGACATGGGCTCCATGCGAGCGATGCCGAAGAAGCTCACGGTGGACTCGGCGAGGATGGCGGCGGGCAGGCGGCTGAGGAAGACGGCGAGGACGAACGGGCGCAGCGCGGGCCACAGGTGGACGCGGAGCACGTGCGCCCCATGGCCTCCGAGCGCGCGGGAGGCGGCGACGAACTCCTGGCCCTCCAGGGTGTCCAGGCGGTTGCGGAACATGCGAGCCGGCCCCGCCCAGCCCACGAGCGCCAGGGACACGACCATGAGCCCGAAGGGGCCGAGTCCCGCGCTGGAGCCCGCGTCCAGGAGCGACTGGCCCGCGAGCTGGAGCACCATCACCACGAGCACGTCCGGGAGCGCGAAGAAGGCATCCGCCAGACGCATCACCCAGCGCTCCAGGGTGCCGCCCGCCAGCCGGGCCAGCGCCGCCACGAGCAGGCCCAACCCCGTGGAGAGCGCCCCGGCGGCCAGCCCGATCGCGAGCGAGATCCACAGTCCGCCGAACGCCAGCTCGCACACGGTGCGATCCGGATGGGACGGATCCCTGCCAAGCGGACACGTCCCCGCGAGCACCTCGGGGAAGACCCGGCCGGCGAGCAGGCTCAGCGCGCCGAGTCCACCCAGAAGGGCCAGGCCCACCCACGCTCGAACGGGGATTCGCCGCATGCTCGTGTGGAAGGGGTACAACATCCACGCGGATCCAGTCCATCGCGCCGCGCAAGTCCTACCCCGAAGTGGACGGGCATCATCGAGACGAAGCTGCATGGCACGCTCGAGTCCTGCGAGGTGCTCGCGGCGATGCATCGATTTTTCCCACACCGGCTCTCTGACTCCAGCAGCCGCTGGGAGCACCTCCACCGCTCCCCGTGATGAGCCCTGGGACTCGTCAAAACCCCTGGCTACCGAGGCCCTCCTTCGTCGCGGGAGGTGCCGGGGCGCTCAGTAGCTCAGCTCGAGGGCCTTTCGCTCGTACTGGGCGTTCGTGAGCGCCGCCAGGAGGGAGGCGGCGACGTCCTGGTTCGCCATCTTCACCAGCTTCACGTCCAGGTCCTCCCCGAGGCGATAGTGGCCGCGAGGCGGGACCTCGCCGAACAGGGGCGGGCGAACGATGGTCCAGCTCACAGGACTGTCGAAGACGAGCCGCTCGGCCTTCACCTTGTCCAGGTAGAGGGACCGGTTGATCAGCCGGAAGAGCGCGATCGCGGCGCGCTTCAGGGCGCTCACCCCTCGGGCCTCGCCCACCATGACCCCGCTCACGTACACGAGGCGGCGCACCCCGCTCTGGCGCATGCCCTCGAGCACGTGGCGTGTCGCATCGGAGGTCAGCGTGCCGGGCGGCGTTCCAGGCCGCGGTCCCACGGACAGGACGACCGCATCCTGTCCCGCGATCGCCCGCGTGACCGAGTCGGGCCTCTGCACGTCGGCCTGCACGACGGTGAGGCGCTCGTGGCGGGCGCTGACGCTGGCCGGGTTGCGGGCAACGGCCGTGACTTCGTGTCCGGCCTCGAGCGCCTGGGTCACAAGCTCTCGCCCCGCGCCTCCCGTTGCTCCGAAGATGACAAGTCTCATCTGAACCTCGCGTGTGGGCACTGGGCGGACTGAAGCACGGAAAGCCCAGGGGCGTAAGGGGTTGCTCGCCACCCAGCCACGCTCGGCGTGAGCTGACGCCGCGAAACCTCTAGGCCTGCTGCCCGACGAGAACTAACCCGCCAGTCCCGTGGCTCCCAGGCGTTGGAGCCCGGCGGCCACCGGCGTGCTCTGGGGGCTCTCGTACTTCTTCTGGCGCCGCCTGCAGGCCACGCCGGCGAGCGCCTGACCGCGCGGTGAGCATCGTCTTTCCGGGGCTGGCCGCCTGCCGCCAGTGCCGCGCTCTGCCCGCCCGTCCGCTCTGCGTGCGGTCTGCACTGCCCCCGCCGCACTGCCCCACACGCGATCTCCCAGGCGTGCAGGCCCGGCCCGGGGTGCCGCGCTGCGCCGGGGAGTGCCAACTTGGAGGGACAGCTACTCGACAGCGCAACTTCCGGAGGAAGCAACCCATGGGCGCAGTGAAGAAGCAGAAGGCGAAGAAGATGCAGGCCGAGGCCTCGAAGGCTACGGGCCGCACGCGCAAGGGCCGCAACAAGGTGCCCACCATCTCGCGCGCCGATTCGTCCCAGAAGAAGGGCGGGAAACTGGAAGGCAACCACTCCACCAAGGCCTGAGAGCATGAGCATGCGCTCCCAGCGTCCAGGCGGGCCTGCCAGGCCCGGTGGAAGCGCTTCCTCGGCTCATGCGTCGGCAGGCGCCTTCATGTCCGGGACTCCCGGGCGCGCGGATCCACGAGGAGCCGGACGATCTCGACCACCAGCCCCACGCTGACGAGCACAGAGGCAAACACGGTGGTGGCCACCACGACGACCGCCACCTGCTTCTGGAGCACCGCGAGCACGTAGAGCTGGCCGAAGTACGGCAGGCCGAAGACGCGCTCGGCGGCGAACGAGCCCGCGAGCAGCGCGGTGGCCACGGGGCCAATCGCATCCAGCAGCGCGGGCAGCACGTTGGGCAGCACGTGGCGGCGCATCACCACGCTCGGAGGCAGGCCTTTGCTGGCGGCGGTGCGCACGTAATCCCGCGCCAGCTCGGTCTCCAGCGCATCGCCGAGCAGCGTGCCCAGGAAGATGCCCGGCCACACGGAGATGACGAGCGCGGCGGTCAGCTCCGGGAGCATGTGTCCGCGCTCGACCACGGCGGGAGCCAGTAAGAGCGCGGGGATGAACACGGGAGTTCCGAAGGCCATCGCTGGCACAGCATCTCCCAGCACCGCGAGGCGGCCCTTCCTCCAACGGTTCTTCAGCAGCGCGAAGCCCAGCGCCCAGACGAGCGCCAGCGCCAGCGCCACCAGCCCCACTCCCACGCTTCCGGAGAGCTTGAGGAGCAGCTCGTCGCCCGTGACGCCCTGGGCGCTCGTGCCCAGCCGCTCGCCTCGGAAGAGCTTCTGCCACGGTCGCAGAAAGCCCAGAGGCTGGCCCACGCCCAGGTCCCGCCGGTAGGAAGCGGCCAGCTCCGGAGACACCTGGCGCTTGCTGTCGTACTCGGTGGTGAGCGGCAGGCTGGCCATGAGGAAGTACGAGGCCAGCGCCACAATCGGAACGAGCACGAGCTGCCGACCGAGCCGGACGAGGAGTTGCCTCATCGCTGGGCCCTCCCCTCCCCTGCCTCGGACACGAGCCGCAGGGACTTCAGGGACAGGAAGTTGAACGGGTCCACGTCCAGGCCGCGCAGCCGGGGCCGCGAGCGGTAGTACCGGTCCGGGTGGTACAGCGGGACGATGACGGCCTGCTCGCCCAACAGCACCTGCTGAGCCTGCGCGTACAACGTGCGAGCCCGCTCCGCATCAACCTCGCCGTCCGCCTCCTCGAGGAGCCTCTCGAAGCGCGCCATCGGCTCACCCCCAGCCTGCGTCTCCCAGCCGGTCTGATGGTTCCCCTCGCGCTCGAAGAGCGTGAAGAAGGTGTTCGGGTGGGCATAGTCGGCCCCCACCCGGCGCAGGTACAGGTCATACGCACGAGGTCCCTCCGGCGTGCGCCGAGCCACCTCCGACGAGAAGTCGGACCGGGCATCGAGCGTCACCGTGATACCTACCGCGGCGAGCTGCGCGGCGATGCGCTCGGCGATGGCCGTCTCCGGCACGAAGGAGTCCCCCGCCTTGACGACGAGGCGCAGCGGACGATCCAGGCCCGGAACTCCGCGCAGCTCCGCCCGGGCCTGCTCCCGATCAAAGTGCGGCAGACGCGCGGCCTCCTCGGGAGTCGCGGCTCCTGGCAGGTCCGGCGGCAGATACACGTTCGTGGTCCGAGCGGCGGGCAACAGGCCGGCCAGCAGCGCATCCCGGTCCAGCGCCCGAGCAATGGCCCGCCGGACCTCGGGCCGGTTCAGCGGCGGGCGCTCGGTGTTGAAGGCGAGGAAGTAGGTCGAGAGCAGCGGCTCGTCATGGAGGTCCTCCGGCCGCCGCCCCCGCAGCGCCAGCGCGCTGTCGATGAAGACGAAGTCCACCCGGCCCCGCTCGTAGAGCGCCGAGCCGATCTCCGACTTCATCAGCGTCACCACGGGAGCCGGGTGCTCCCCGGGCCCCAGCGGCGGCTGGAACGCCGAGGCCGGATTGTGCACCAGCCGCACGCGCTCGCCGGCCCGATCCCAGCGCTCTACCCGGTATGGCCCGAGCGCCAACGGCCGGCCATCGCGAGGCCGATCGAAGTAGTCACGGACCTCCTCATCGGACTTGCCCGCGAGGTCCGCGGAAGGCGCGGGAAAGAACAGGTACACATTGGCCAGGCGGGACAGGAAGTAGTTGCGAGGCCGCTCCAGCGTCACCCGCAGGGTGTGCGGATCCAAGGCCTCCACACCGACGTGCTCGAGCGCCGCCTGGACCTGCTCGGCGGGGGCCCCGTGCTCCTGCAAGTCCACCGCCTCCCGAGCCCCCAGAATCTCCGCCATCTCCCCGCGCTCGCGGCCCTGCATCGCGCGGCGCCAGCCGAAGACGAAGTCCTGAGCCACAAGCGAAGTCACACCGTCCGACCACTTCACCTCCGGGCGCAGATGAAAGGTGTAGACCTCGTGCCCCTGGGCATCGCGCTCCCGCTCCCAGCGCTCGGCGAGGCCCGGCTGCACGGAGTTGTCCGCCCCGAGCGTGGTCAGCCCCTTCTGGGTGGCGAGCATGACCGGGTAGTTCACCCAACTGGTGGGGTCCGAGTAGCTCCAGTCCAGCGTGGTGGGCATCGCGGGGACGATGACCTTGATGCCGGGGTCGGGCTGGAAGCCACAAGGCCCGCAGGCCGTGGCGAGCCACAGCCCCATGAGCGCCAGCACGAGTCGAGGACGAAAAGCCACCAACGCGAGTTCTACCGCGACAGACTGTAAAAAGAACGCTGACAACGAGCCGTCAGCCTCTTATCTCGATACGCACGGCTGGGACGCTCGGCAGGCCGGAAGCCTGGCACGTCCAGCCGCATCTGAGTGAGGGTGGTGCACGTTGAGCCGCGACACGTCATCCAAGTCCAAGAGGCAACAGGAGCAGGAGCAAGGCACGGTCATCCGAGTCCACTACGACGCGGACAAGGGCCGCCGCATCACCCTGCGCGGCAGCGAACTCCCTCTGTCCTGGAGCACCGGCCAGGAGGCCACCTGGAGCCAGGGCCACATCTGGACCTATGTCTGGCCGGAGACCTCGGGCGTGCTGGAGTTCAAGCCCCTGCTCGATGACGAGAGCTGGTCCGTGGGCGGCAACTACCGCGTCGAGGCAGGCTCCACGGTGGACATCTTCCCCTTCTTCGGCGCCCAGGACGGCACGCTCCACAAGGAGCATGACTTCCACTCGCCGCAGCTGGGCAACCGGCGCTCGCTCATCATCTCCCTGCCGGCGAGCTACTCGGAGAACCCCCTCAAGCGCTACCCCGTGCTCTACATGCACGACGGGCAGAACGTCTTCGAGGACTCCACCTCGTTCACCGGCGTGGCCTGGCGCGTGGACCAGACGAGCCGCGCGCTCGCCGCGCAAGGGCTCATGGACGAGCTCATCGTCGTCGGGGTCGCCAACACGGGCTCCTCTCGCGCCTACGAGTACACCCCGGGTCCTGCCTCGGACCGGGGCGGCGGAGCGGACCTCTACGGCCGCTTCCTCGTCGACACGGTCAAGCCCTGGGTGGATGCCCGCTACCGCACGCTGACCGGGCCCGAGGACACCGCGCTGATGGGCTCGTCGCTCGGCGGCCTCATCTCCTTCTACCTGGGGATGCGCCACCCGGAGGCCTTCTCGAAGGTGGCCTGCCTCTCCAGCGCGTTCGGCTGGAACGGGCTGGACCTGGTCAACGAGGTGCGGACGACTCGCGAGCAGCTCCCGGCGAAGTGCTACCTCGACGCGGGCACGAACCGCGATCCCATCACGCCCACCCGGCGCATGCGCCAGGCGCTGGAGGAGCGCGGCTACGTGCACGGCAAGAACCTCTTCTACTTCGAGGACGAGGGCGGCCGGCACACCGAGGCCTCCTGGGCGGCGCGAGTGCACCTGCCCCTGCAGTTCCTCTTCCCCTGGCAGAGCGCCTCCACCCCGCGCTGAGGCCTGAAAAGGCGAAGGGCTCGGAACCGCCTCGCGATCCCGAGCCCCTCACTCCACCCACTCTCCCGAGCCGCTTAAACCGGAGCGCCCGCGGGGACCGGCTGGGTCTCAGGGAGGCCCGTCTTCAGCCCATCGCTCGTGGCCTTGCCGCGGCCGAACTCCTCGGGCTTCTCCAGCACCAGCGCCACGCGGAGCACGTCGTCCACGAACTCCACGGGGATGATGCGCAGCTGCGAACGGATCTTCTTGGGGATGTCCTTGAGATCCTTCTTGTTCGCCTTCGGGATGAGGACCGTCTTGATGCCGGCGCGGTGCGCCGCCAGGGTCTTCTCCTTCAGTCCGCCGATGGGCAGCACGCGCCCACGGAGGGTGATCTCGCCCGTCATCGCCACGTCCCTGCGCACCGGAACCTTGGTGAGCGCGGACACCAGCGCGGTGCACATGGTGACACCGGCGGACGGGCCATCCTTCGGGATGGCGCCCTCGGGCAGGTGGACGTGGATGTCGTAGTTCTCGAACACCTTCCGATCGATTCCGAACCGGTCGGCGCGCGAGCGCACGTAGGACATGGCCGCCTGCGCGGACTCCTGCATCACCTCGCCCAGCTTGCCGGTGATGATGAGCTTGCCCTTGCCCGGCATCACCGTGGCCTCGGTGGTGAGGATCTCTCCTCCCATCTCCGTCCACGCCAAGCCGGTGACGATGCCCACCTGGTCCTCGCTCTCGGCCACTCCGTAGCGGTAGCGCGGCGTGCCCAGGAACTTCATCGCCTGCTTGCGGTCCACGTTGATGTCGCGCTTGCCGTTCTTCAGGATGTAGCGCGCGATCTTCCGGAACACGCCACCGATCTCACGCTCCAGCGAGCGCACGCCGGACTCGCGCGTGTACCGGTGGATGATGGTCCGCAGCGCGTCGCTGGAGAAGTCCACCTTCAGCTCGGTCAGCCCGTTGGCCTCCTGCTCCTTGGGGATCAGGTAGCGCCGCGCGATGCTGAGCTTCTCCGGCTCGGTGTAGCCCGCGATCCGAATCACCTCCATGCGGTCCTGCAGCGGACCGGGGATGTTGTGCATCGTGTTCGCGGTGCAGATGAACATCACCTTGGACAAGTCGTAGTCGAGGTCCAGGTAATGGTCATTGAAGTTGTGGTTCTGCTCGGGGTCCAGCACCTCCAGCAGCGCCGCGCTCGGGTCGCCGCGGAAGTCCGTGGACATCTTGTCGATCTCGTCCAGCAGGAAGACGGGGTTGTTGCTGCCCGCCTTCTTCAGGCTCTGGATGAGCTTGCCCGGCATCGCGCCGATGTACGTGCGCCGGTGGCCGCGGATCTCCGCCTCGTCACGCACGCCGCCCAGCGACAGGCGCACGAACTTGCGGCCGGTGGCCCGAGCAATCGAGCGGGCCAGCGACGTCTTGCCCACGCCCGGAGGCCCCACGAAGCAGAGCACGGGGCCCTTGAGCTTCTTCACCAGCTGCTGCACGGCGAGGTACTCGAGGATGCGCTCCTTGGGCTTCTTCAGCCCGTAGTGGTCCTCGTTGAGCACCCGCTCGGCCTCGGTGACGTCCAGGCGATCCTGAGTCTCCTCGTACCAGGGCAGGCTGATGATCCAGTCGATGTAGTTGCGGACGACGGTGGCCTCGGCGCTCATCGGGCTCATCATCCGGAGCTTCTTCAGCTCCTTCTTGACCTTGAGCGTGGCCTCCTTGCTCATCCGCTTGTTCTTGAGCTTCTCCTCGATCTCCTGGATCTCGTTCTTGAACTCGTCGCGCTCGCCCAGCTCCTTCTGAATGGCCTGCATCTGCTCATTCAGGTAGTACTCCTTCTGGGTCTTCTCCATCTGCTTCTTGACGCGGGTGCGGATCTTCTTCTCCACCTGGAGGATCTCGATCTCGCCCTGCATCAGCTCGTAGAGCTTCTCCAGCCGCTTGGCCGGGCTCTCCGTCTCCAGCAGCGCCTGCTTGTCGTTCAGCTTCAGCGACAGGTGCGCCACGATGGTGTCCGCCAGCCTCGCCGGGTCATCGATGCTCGCCACCTGCATGAGCATCTCGGGTGGAATCCGCTTGTTGAGCTTGACGAAGGCCTCGAAGACCGAGTGCACGCTGCGCACCAGCGCCTCGAGCTCCACGCTCTTCTCGCTCTGCTCCTCCACCTCCTCCACTTCCACCATGAAGAAGGCGTCGTTGGGCTGGAACTTCTTCACCTTCGCCCGGCGCACGCCCTCCACCAGCACCTTCACCGTGCCATCCGGCAGCGGCAGCAGCTGGATGACGTGGCCAATGGTGCCGAAGTGGAAGATGTCGTCGGGAGTCGGGTCGTTCGTCTTGGCCTTCTTCTGCGCGGCCAGGAGAATGACGGCCTTGTCATCAGGGCCCTTGTGCGCCATCGCGTCCTTGAGAGCCGCGATGGACTTCTCCCGGCCGACGAACAGCGGCACCACCATGTGCGGGAACACGATGATGTCCCGAAGGGGCAGGAGCGGGACCGTCAAGCCACGCTTCTTTTCATCCTTCTTGTCGTCACGTCCGAAGAACATTTGCTCGCCACCTGCCTGCTTGCCGACCGGAGTCGCAAGTCCCTAGTGAATTGCCAGCCCGCCTGCCAAGCAGACGGACGAGATACGAAGACGGTTCTATAACACGGTGAGTCCTGCTGCCGTTCCCCGGCTTAAAGGTTGGGGAGCAGGTAGCTGCCTTCAAGGGAACACCCTTCCAGCCACGAGCGGCCGCCTGCTTCTTCACTGGGCCTCGGCCGTCACTCCACCGGCCGGCCCCGTCATGCCAAAAGTCTGGAAGAGAAAGGCGTACAGGTCCGCGCTGGACTCGATCGCCTTGGCCACCTGGTCGGCGCCCCCGTGGCCCGCGTTGGACTCGATGCGCAGCAGCGCTGGCGCCGTCTGCCCCGGCAGGTTCTGCAGCCTCGCCACGAACTTGCGCGCGTGCATGGGGTCCACCCGGTCATCATGGTCCGCCGACATCATCAGCAGCGGTGGGTAGCGCACCCCGGGCTTCAGGGCGTGGTAGGGCGAGTAGGCATAGAGGACCTTGAAGTCCTCCGGGTCTTCCGCCGACCCGTACTCGGGCACCCACGTGCGGCCGCTGCCGAACTGGTGGTAGCGCACCATGTCCAGCAAGGGCACCGCGCACACCACCGCACCATAGAGCTCCGGCCGCTGCGTCATCGCCGCGCCCACGAGCAAGCCCCCGTTGCTGCCGCCGTGGATGGCCAGCCTGCCCGGCCGCGTGTACTGCTCGCGCACCAGGTACTCGGCGGCGGCGTGGAAGTCGTCGAACACGTTCTGCTTGTGGTGGAGGCGTCCGGCCTCGTGCCACGCCTTGCCGTACTCCCCTCCGCCGCGCAGGTTGGCGACGGCGAACACCCCCCCGGCGTCCAGCCACGGGAAGATGCTGGAGCGGAAGGCCGGCTGCATGCTCACGTTGAAGCCGCCGTACCCGTACAGCAGCGTGGGCCGCTCGCCATCCCGCTTCAGGTCCTTCCGGTAGACGAGGAACAGGGGGATCTTCGTGCCGTCCTTCGACGGGTAGAAGACCTGCTGCACCGTGTAGCGCTCGGTGTCCACCGGCAGCTCCACCTTCGCCCACAGCTCCACCTTCCCGGAGGAGACGGACGTCTTGTAGACCTGCCGGGGCACGGTGAAGGAGCTGAAGACGAAGAAGGCCTCGTCCTGATCCTCCAGGCCCACCAGGTTGGTGGCCGCGCCCACGGCTGGCAGCGCCACGGTGCGCACCGGCTTGCCCTCGAGCGTCGTGAGGCGCAGCTCGCTGGCGGCATCCCTCAGGTACTCCAGCGCCAGGTGCCCGCCGACGACGTGGGCGCTCTCCAACGAGGCCACGGGATCCTCGGGGATGAGCTCCTGCCAGGCCGCCCGCTCGGGCTTCGCGGGCGAGACGCGGAAGATGCGCTGGCGGGGCGCGCCCTCATCGGTGAGGACGTAGAGCTGATCCTTCCAGGCTTCGATGGAGTACTTGGCGCCCTCGCCCTTCACCAGCAGGCGGAAGTCCTTCTCCCCCACCCGCTTCCAGTAGATGTCGTTCTCGCTCCAGCCGCGGACGATGAAGACGAAGAGGTACTTCCCGTCACGGCTGAGCTCGCCCGAGAGGAACGTCGTCGGATCGCCCGTGCGCGCGTGCACCTGCGTGTCCGTCTTCGGGTCCGTGCCCAGCGCGTGGTAGCGCAGCTCCGTGTAGCCCGGCCGCTGGTCCACGGGGATGGACGGATCCACCGGGAGCCACTCGTAATAGAAGGCCTTGCCGTCCGGGGTCCACTTGGGGCTCGCGTACTTGGCGCCCGGGATGACGTCCACCTGGGACCACTGGCCGCTGTCCACGTCCAGCACGTGGAGCACGGCCTCGTCCGCGGCGTTGGGCTTCTGGGCGAAGGCCACCTTGTGCCCATCCCACGAGGGCACCCAGACGCCGAGCGACACGCTGCCATCCTGGCTCCAGGCGTTCGGATCGAGCAGCACCTTCTCGGCGCCGCTCTCGCCCTCGCGCCAGTAGATGATGGCCTTCTCCTTGTCCTTGTGCGTGCGGGCGTAGAAGTAGCGGTTGCCCCGGCGCGCGGGCGCGGAGATGGACTCGACGTAGAACAGCTCGCGGAAGCGGCGGGCGAGCGCGTCCCGGCCCGGCACCTTCGCCAGCGCCTCCCGGGTGAGCGCGTCCTGGGCCTTCATCCACGCCTGGACCTCGGGGGACTTCTCGTCCTCGAGCCAGCGGTACGGATCGGCCACCGGAACCCCGTGCAGGGTGTCCGAGATGGGCTCCGAGCGCGTCGCCGGGTAGCTCATACGTTGTTGCGCTCCTTGAGGAGAGGTGGCCGCCACGGCCGGCGTGACGGCGGGGACGGCAGGGACAATGGACGGAGAGGACTGCTCGCGCGTTGCCTCTTTCGAGCCGGCACACGCGGCGAGCAACACCCAGGCGGGGAGCAGCAATCTCTTCATCGCCGCAACGAGATACAGGAAGGTCCGCTCCCATCCCACAAAAAGTGCGGGGCTCGAAGAAGGCCTGCACGGCCAGAGGGACAGTGAGCGAGAGCGCGTACCCCTGAGGTGGAATGGACCTGGGCCCTCAACGTGCGCGGGGCGCGCTGGAGCCGCTCTCACGGCCCCTGACGCGCCCCGTCATGCCCAGGAAAAGCCCGCGGGTCTACGCGGACTCCTTCTTGGGCTCGTCCTTGTCGTGGGCGTAGAGCACCACGGGCTCGCTCTTCTTGAGGATGACCTCCTCGGAGATGAGCACCTCGCGAGCCGTCTTGCGGGAGGGCAGCTCGTACATCACCTCGAGCATGGCGCTCTCCAGGATGGAGCGCAGGCCGCGGGCTCCGGCCTTGCGGCGGATGGCCTCGGTGGCGATGGCCTTGAGCGCCCCGTCCGTGAACTTGAGCGTCACCCCGTCCAAGTCAAAGAGCTTGCGGTACTGCTTGGTGAGCGCGTTCTTCGGCTGGCTGAGGATGTTCACCAGCGCGGGCTCGTCCAGCTCCTCCAGCGCGGTGATGATGGGCAGGCGGCCGATGAACTCCGGAATCATCCCGAAGCGCAGCAGATCCTCCGGCTCCACGTGCTTGAGCAGCTCGGTGAGGTTGCGCTGCTTCTTGGACTGGATCTCCGCGCCGAAGCCCAGGCTGCGCCCGCCCAGGCGCCGCTCGATGATCTGCTCCAGCCCGCCGAACGCGCCGCCGCAGATGAACAGGATGTTCGTCGTGTCCACCTGCAGGAACTCCTGCTGCGGGTGCTTGCGGCCGCCCTTGGGGGGCACGTTGGCGATGGTGCCCTCGATGATCTTCAGCAGGGCCTGCTGCACGCCCTCGCCCGACACGTCGCGGGTGATGGAGGGGTTCTCCGACTTGCGGGCGATCTTGTCGATCTCGTCGATGTAGACGATGCCGCGCTGGGCCCGCTCGATGTCGTGGTCGGCCGCCTGGAGCAGGTTGACGATGATGTTCTCCACGTCCTCGCCCACGTAGCCGGCCTCGGTGAGGCACGTGGCGTCCGCGATGGTGAAGGGGACGTTGAGGATGCGCGCCAGCGTCTGCGCCAGCAGCGTCTTGCCGCTACCGGTGGGGCCCAGCAGCAGGATGTTGCTCTTCTGCAGCTCCACGTCGTCCATCTGGACCTTGGACTCGATGCGCTTGTAGTGGTTGTGCACCGCCACCGAGAGCACCCGCTTGGCCCGGTCCTGGCCGACCACGTACTCGTCCAGGATGGTCTTGATCTCGCTGGGCCGGGGAATGCGGAGCTTGGTGTCCTTGGTCTCCTCGCGGTCGATCTCCTCCGCGATGATGTCGTTGCACAGGCCAATGCACTCGTCGCAGATGTAGACCGTCGGGCCCGCGATGAGCTTCTTCACTTCCTTCTGGGACTTGCCGCAGAAGGAGCAGCAGAGGGTCTGGTTGTCTCGCTTCTCCACGTTCTTTCCCGCCATGTTGCCCTCGCTGCGCCTCTCTGGAAGAAAGCTTCCAAAAACCGTCCGTACCCCTGGCTCCGGCTCAATCTAGTCAGCCCCGCGCCGGAACGTCCACGCACCTGGGAGCTAGTTAACAGGACTTTCGCCGGATCGCAGGAAACAGAAAGCCGGAGGCGCGGGATCCCATTCCCACGGCTCCGGCTGGCTGCCTCGCGACGGTGCGCGCGGCTACTTCTTCTCGTCCTTGCCCACCCCCCCTGGCTTCCGGGGATTCTGGAGCTCGTCGATGATGCCGTAGGCCTTGGCCTCGGCCGCTCCCATGAAGTAGTCGCGGTCGGTGTCCTTCTCCACCCGCTCGAGCGGCTGGCCGGTGTGCTTGACGATGAGATCGTTCAGCTTGGCCCGCATCCGCAGGATTTCCTTGGCCTGGATCTCGATGTCCGTCGCCTGGCCACGCACCCCGCCGAGCGGCTGGTGGATCATGATGCGGGCGCTCGGCAGGGCGTAGCGCTTGCCCTTGGCGCCGGCGAGCAGGAGCACGGCCCCCATGGAGGCCGCCTGGCCCACGCAGATGGTGGACACCGGACACTTCACGTACTGCATGGTGTCGTAGATGGCCAGGCCGGCGGTGACCGAGCCGCCGGGCGAGTTGACGTAGAGGTTGATGTCCTTGTCCGGGTCCTCGGACTCCAGGAAGAGGAGCTGGGCGACGATGGCGTTGGACACGTCATCGTCGATCTCGGTTCCGAGCATGACGATGCGGTCCTTCAGGAGCCGGCTGTAGATGTCGTACGAGCGCTCACCCCGGTGGGTCTGCTCGATGACGTAGGGAATGGGCATGAAGGGCATGTCGGGTCGACCTCGGAAGAACTCGGCGAAAGAGCCTAAGAATACTTCGCCTGAGCCTTCAGGAATTCAATGGTCTTTTCTTCCCGCAGTCGCAGGCTCAACCCCAGGCGGTCATCCGGGCGGGTGAAGTACTTGCGGATGTTGGCCACCGGCTGCCCGGACTCGGCCGCCAGCTCTTCGATCTTCTTGTCGATGTCCGCGTCGCCCGCCTGGATGGCTTCCTTCTCGGCGATGGCCTCGAACAGCAGCGTGCCCTTCACCTCCTGGACGGCGCGCTCGCGCATCTCGTCGCGCAGGCGCATGAAGTCCAGGCCCAGGTTGCGCACATCCAGCCCGGAGCGCTGCATCTGACGCAGCGCGCCCTCCAGCATGGAGTCGATGGCGCGCTCCACCATGGCCTTGGGCACCTCGAAGGGGTTGCGCTCGACCAGGGCCTTGATGAGCGCCTCGCGCTCCTCGGTCTCGGCCTTGGACTTCTGGGTGGCCTCCAGGTTGGCGCGCACCTTCTTGCGCAGATCCTCCGCGTTCTCGGCGCCGGCCTCCTTGGCGAAGTCGTCGTTGAGCTCGGGGACGATCTTCGTCTTCAGGCCCTTGAGGTGGAGCTTGAAGTGGGCCGTCTTCCCCTTCACCTCCTCCACCCGGTAGTCCTGGGGGAAGGCGTAGTCGATCTCCTTGGTGTCGCCCACCTTCACGCCCTCGAGGGCGGCGATGTTGGACTCCACCAGCTCGCCGGGGGTGATCTCCGCGGTGACCCCTTCGGCCTTGTCGCCGGTGAAGGGCTTGCCGTCGATGGTGGCCTCGTAGTCCACGGTGGCGAAGTCACCGGAGCGCGCCACGTCCCGGTCCGTCACGGGCTCCAGGCGGCTGGCGGACTGGCGCATCTTCTCGAGCTGCTCGTTGACCTGGTCGTCCGTCACCGCCGTCTCGGTCTTCTTGAGCGGCAGCTCCTTGTAGTCCTTGGCCTCGACCTTGGGCTTGACCTCGACGCGGGCCTCGAAGGTGAAGGGGGCGCCGGGCTTGAGGCCCGAGTTGGTGACCTGGGGCTGGCTCACCGGCTCCACGTTGTGCTGGGTGACGGCCTCCACGTAGGCGGACTGCACCACGCGCTGGATGACGTCATCCTCCACCTGCTGGCGGAACCGCTGCTCGAGGATGCGGCGGGGGACCTTGCCCTGGCGGAAGCCGGGCAGGCGGACCTGCTTGCCAATCGCCGTGTAGGCGCGCGTCAGCTCGTCCGCCACGCGCACGCTGTCAACCTCGATGGAGAGCTTCTTCTCGACCGGAGACAGCTCCTCGACCTGGACCTTCATGAACGCCTCGCTCGCCACGCGGAGCGCGCGGCGCCGAATGAGTAGGGAGTATGGGAGGTGCGCCTTTAGGGGATACGCACGGACGGGTCAACGCGAAATGGGCGAGGAGGGACTCGAACCCTCACACCTTGCGGTACCAGATCCTAAGTCTGGCGCGTCTACCAGTTTCGCCACCCGCCCAGCGGCGCTGCTCAACGTTCTACTCCGAAACGCCCGGGGTGTTCAGCCCCGGACTCCGCCCGGATGCACGAAGCGCGGACCCCGAAAAGACGTCGGGGCTCCCTCATTTCTGAAGGAGCCCCGACTTGTGAGAGCGGAGGGAATCGAACCCACAACCTATGGATTAAGAGTCCATTGCTCTGCCAATTGAGCTACGCTCCCGGCTTGGCGCGCTGAGCGGCGCTGTGTGGCACCGCCCAGTGGCGGCGCTGTCTACAGAAGCCCGACCGCCCTGTCAAAACGTTTTTCGCCCCCCTCCCCAATTCCCCAGATCCTGACCGTCCGCCCGCTGTCCGGCCGGGTGTCGAGCCGTTCTTGGGCCGGAGAAGCCGCGGATCACATCTTCTGTTACTCCCCCTGCTGCCTCTGATCCGGGGATCAGGGGGAGCAACCTCAAGACGAGGTCCTACAGCAGCACGCCAGGCAGGCGGACGGAGGTCGTCCGCCTTTTCGAACGGAGAAGCACAGTGACGGAAGGACAGAACAAGGTGGAGACGGCAGCGGCCCAGTCGCCGTGGAGCCGCGAGCGCGTGGAGCTCATCCGGCGGACCATCTGCCCCAAGGGCATTGGCGAGGACGAGTTCGCGCTCTTCATCGAGCAGTGCAAGCGCTCGGGGTTGGATCCGCTGTTGAAGGAGGCGTTCTGCGTGGGCCGCAGGCAGAACACCGGCAGCCGGGAGCGGCCGAACTGGACGACGCGCTACGAGTTCCAGCCCTCGGAGGCGGGGATGCTGGCGCGAGCCGAGCGCTTCCCGGACTTCAAGGGCATCCAGGCCAGCGCGGTGTACGCCGAGGACGAGATCATCGTGGACCAAGGCAAGGGCGAGGTGGTGCACCGCTTCAACCCGGCCAAGCGCAAGGGCGCGCTGGTGGGCGCCTGGGCGCGGGTGGTGCGCGAGGGCAAGCTGCCGGTGGTGGTGTGGCTGGACTTCTCGGGGTACGTCCAGCAGACGCCGCTGTGGGCCAAAATTCCCACGACGATGATCGAGAAGTGCGCGCGCGTGGCGGCGTTGCGCAAGGCGTACCCGGAGGCCTTCGGCGGCCTGTACGTGCGCGAGGAGATGCCGGCCGAGGAGTACGAGGCGCCAGCGGCCCTCGAGGAGCACACGGCGGTCCCGAGCAACGGGGCCTACGAGGTGCTCGGCGCGAAGGTGGGGCCCGTGAAAGCGTCCTTCCCTCCCCTGCCCAGCACGGCGAAGGAGGAGAAGGCTGAGAAGGCGGGCAATGGATCCGCGCAGCTCACGATCGACGCGCAGACAGGGGCGCCCGTGGCGGCTCCCACGCCTGTGCCCGCTCCCCGCGAGGAGCAGGCGGCGGCGCCAGTCGAGCTGCCGCGTCCGAAGAACTCGGGGACGGTGGTGGCCTTCGGCCCGTACAAGGGGAAGACGGCCTCCGAGCTCAGTGATGATGAGCTGAGCGAGACCATCGACCTGGCGCACGAGAAGCTGATGGAGCAGCCCAAGGCGAAGTGGGCCAAGGCGATGCGGGAGAACCTCGCGGCGCTGGAGGCCGAGACGGAGCTGCGCTGCCGGGTGCCGACGAGCTCCGGTAAGAAGGAAGCGTCCGTCGAGGCCTGAGCCTCAGGCACGACGATGCGATGAGAACATGAACGCCGTGCCGGGCAGCCCTGGCACGGCGTTTTTGTTGGCACAGCCACCGTGCGAAGTGTCCATCCGTCTCGATGCCCCTGACCTGACAGGTAGTTGGCAGGGATATGCCTCGCGGGCCATGCTTGAAGCCATGGGGGAGCCCCTCTTCCACGTCACCGTCCTCTCGAACCTCGCTCGGGCCTTCGACAAGTACTCGCTTCGGTACTCGAAGGCCCAGATCCCCGAGAGCACCTTCCCCGACCGCTTCTTCCTGCTGCGGCGGGAGGAGCTCGACGTCGGCGTGCGCAAGGCCAGCCGCCTGCTGGAGCGGTTGGCGCTCCCGGGAGATCGGCTCATCGTGCTCGAGACCCACGTGCCCTCCGAGCAGCTGCTGCCCAACGAGCGCACGGGCCTGGGCCGCTTCATCTCTCAGGCTTCGATCCGGCTCACCGCGGTGCATGCCCTGGAGCCGGATGGCTCCCTCACCCGCTGGGATCTGGAGACAACCTATGCGCGCTCGCTCCGGGTCCTGCACCCATCGCTGAAGCCCTACGAAGCGCTGCGTCCCCGCTCCATCTCCTTCCTCCCCATCGCGCGGGGCTGCCAGGCCGACTGCCTGTTCTGCTTCTCCGAGGCTTCCATCTCGGCCGATCAGGCCCAAGCCACACTCTCCCCGGAACTCATCGAATCCCTGCTGGATCAGGCGCTCGCCCAAGGGGCTGAGCGCGCCGTCATCACCGGCGGGGGCGAGCCCGGACTGCTCCCCCTCCCACGCCTGATCGAGCTGGTGCGCGCGTGCGCCACGCGCTTCCCGCGCAAGGTCGTCCTCATCTCGAATGGAGTCTTCCTCTCCCGTCTGGACAGCGCGGCCCGGCACAGCGCCCTGGAACGGCTCGAGGAGGCCGGACTGACGGTGCTCTCCCTGTCCCGGCACTACCCCGAGCCGTCGCGGAACGCAGCCCTCATGAAGCTGGACACGGGCACCGAGCGGGTCCTCGAGAGCTTCCGGGCCGGGCACTTCCGCACCCTGAGCCCCCGGTTGATCGCCGTGCTCCAGCGCGGAGGGCTCGACTCCGAGCAGTCCTTCGCGGCCTACCTCGAATGGGCCGCGGCGCAGGGCGTGGAGGAGGTGACGTGGAAGGAGCTCTACGTCTCCACCTCGGAGGAGTCGGTGTACCACTCGCGCCCCTCCAACCTCTGGAGCCGGGAGCATCAGGTGCCCCTGGCGCTCGCCACGGACTGGCTCCAGGCGCAGGGGTGGACCCGCGTGGCCGAGCTGCCGTGGGGCTCGCCCGTGTACGCGGGAGAGGTGCGGGGACGGCGAATGCGAGTGGCCGCCTACACCGAGCCGAGCCTCTTCTGGGAGCGGACCCACGGCCTGGCGCGGAGCTGGAACGTGCTCGCCGACGGCGCGTGCTATGCGTCGCTCGAGGATCGTCACAGCCGCCTGGAGCTGGCATGAACTTCGACGCCTACAAGCGCTTCTGCCGGGAACTGCTGGCGAGCGAGCGGGGCTCGCGGCTGGTCCGGCTCGACTGCATGAATCCCCCCAAGGCCCTGTCCGCGCTCGCCCCGGCGCTGCCAGCGCAACTGCCCGTGCGCGAGGCCCTGGAGCTCCAGCGCGCCTGGCGCGAGGCTTTTGGATTGCCCAGCTCGGGGCTCGGGACGGAGACGCGGATCCTGCTCGGGCGCGGGGTGAGGGATCTGCTGCGAGCCCTGTTCCTGCACTTCGCTCGCGAGGGCCGGGTGTTGCACGCGCCCTCGGATGTCTATCCCGTGTACCACTCGCTCGCGGCGGGCGCGGGGCTGCCCGTGCACCCGTTTCCCACCTGTCCGGCGCCAGCGTTGCCGAAGCTGGCCCCTAGCGCCTCGCCGGAGGTGCTGCTGCTCCCCGAGCCGCTCGTGCCCCTGGGCCGCTTCCTCTCGGACGCGGAGGTGCGGGAGCTGGAAGCCTGGCTCGGAGCGGATCCGCGACGGCTCGTGGTGCTCGACGCCGTGTACACGTTCGCGCCCCGATTCAGCGCGGCGACGGAGCGCCTGCTGCGAACGGGCCAGGCCTTGCTGGTGCACTCGCTGGCCAAGGGCCACCTCACCCCGGATCTGGCCGGCTTCGCCCTGGTTCCCGGCGTGCTCGGCCCCAGCGTCGAAGCCGGTGAGCTGCCAGGGCTGGAGCCCACGGCCGTTCGTCAGGCCTGCTTCCTTCTGGAGCGCCATGCCGATCTGCCCGCCCGCGTGCAGGCGCGCTTCGAGGAGCAGTGGGGCCGAGTCCGTGAGGCGCTGGGGCCGTTGCCTTTCGACATCCCGCGAACCGGGTACTTCACCACGTGCGCGCTCGGCTTCGAGGAGCTGCTCTCGCGCGGCTGGCTGGCGGTACCCGGCTCGGTGTTCGGGCCGCCCGAGGCGCGCTGGAGCGCGGTGACCTGCCTGCTCGGGTGAGACGGTCGCCCGCCTGGGCATCCTTGATACACTCCGCCCCGGAGGATGCAGGATGGCCGGGCAATCGCTCGCGACGAAGATTCTGGAAGGCGCGCTGGACTGGGTGAAGGAACTGCCGTCGGCGCTGTCCGGGGACGTGGCGGTGGACGTGGCGCGCAAGCGGGTGCGGCTGTCCCACTCGCGGGTGGAGGCACTCGTGCGGCAGATGCTGAGCCGCGCGAAGAAGCTGGAGCTGCGCTCCTGGGAATCCGGGCCGGCGGTGTACGACGTGCGGCTCGCCGTGGACGGCTGGAAGCTCCGGGTGGAGGCCACGCTGGAGCGGGTGGAGCTGGCGGGCGGGCGCTACAAGCTGTGGCTTCGCACCCCCGGCAAGGTGGAGCTGGAGGAATCCCCGGGAGCGTCCGCGCTGCTCATGGGCGTGCTGCGCGCGGGAGCAGGACAGGCGGCGGTGCGCGCCTTGGCGGAGAAGCTGTTGCCCCCGGGCCTGCGCTGGGACGGCCAGGTGCTGGCGGTGGAGGGAAAGCTCCCAAAGGAAGGCGCCATCTCCGCGCGGCTCTTCGAGTCCTCGTCGCTCGCGCTGTCGGCCGAGCACACGGCGGAAGGCTTGTGGCTGTCGGCCGAGGCCTGGCCGGGGCTGGTGGACCTGCTGCAGGCGGTGTTCGGCACGGACCTGCCACGCAAGCCACCCGGCACCTGATGTATCTGTCATCACTGGGTGAAGCCCGGTTGTGACAGTCGTCACACCTCGCCTGTGAAGCCAATCACAGAGGTCCGCGGGAGGGATCGTTAGAGTCTGCTCCATCCAGTGACTCAGGGGGGAGCAATGACTTTCATCCGTCGAGGCATGTTTCTTTGGGGCTTGTTGTCGTGCCTGTTCGTCTCCAAGGCAGCTCACGCCGCGGGCTCGTTCGTGAACTGGGAGAGCCCCCACGTTCACCCGCTGGACATGACGCCGGACGGCGAGAGGCTGCTGGCCGTCAACACCGCGGCCAGCCAGCTCATGGTCTTCGAGCTGACCGGTAATGGCCATGAGCCGCGGCTGGTGGCCTCCATCCCCGTGGGGCTGGAGCCCGTGTCCGTGCGCGCTCGCCCCAACAGTATGGAGGCCTGGGTCGTCAACCAGCTCTCCGACACCGTGAGCATCGTGAACCTCGACACCCTCAACGTGGTGGCCACCGTGCCCACGGACGATGAGCCCGCGGATGTCGTCTTCGCTGGCGCGCAGCAGCGAGCCTTCATCTCCTGCTCGCAGAGCAACACCGTGCTGGTGGTGGATCCCGACCATCGCCTGGCCCCGCCTCAGCGCGTGCCCGTGCTCGGCGAGCGCCCGCGCGCCCTCGCGGTCAGCCCGGATCACCTCAAGGTCTACGCCGCCATCTTCGAGTCGGGTAACGGCAGCACCGTCCTCGGGGGCGGGAGCACCTTCAGCGGTCTCTTTCCTCCCAACGTCGTGAGCAATCCGACGGGCCCCTACGGTGGCATCAACCCGCCGCCCAACAAGGGCAACTCGTTCGAGCCTCGCATCAACCCGCTGCTCACGGCGCCTCCGGGCACGAGCCTCATCGTGAAGAAGAACGAGCTCAACCGCTGGATGGATGACAATGCCCATGACTGGACGGACTGGGTGAGCGGCCCGAACGCCTCGGCCTCCCATCATCTCGTGGGGTGGGATCTGCCGGACCGCGATCTGGCCATCATCGACACCGCCACGCTGGCCGTCACCTATGCGACGGGGCTGATGAACATCAACATGGCGCTCGCGGTGCGCCCCGGCGGAGGCATCACCGTGGTGGGCACCGACGCCACCAACGAGGTGCGCTTCGAGCCCAACCTCAATGGCCGCTTCCTGCGCGTGGTCATGGCGGAGGTGAGCCTGAACGATCCTTCCCAGAAGGCCCGGTGGGATCTCAACCCGCACCTGACGTACACCACGCCCACCGTTCCTCCGGCCGAGCGCAAGAAGTCCATCGGCGATCCGCGCGCCATCGTGTGGGATCACTCCGGCCAGTACGCGTACGTGGCGGGCATGGGCTCCAACAACGTGGTGGTGATGAAGGCCAACGGCGAGCGTGAGGCTCAGCTCGACGTGGGCGAGGGCCCCACGGGCCTGGTGCTCGATGAGGACCGCGGCCAGCTCTACGTCCTCAACCGCTTCGCCGCCAGCATCTCCGTGGTGGAACTGGACGCCCACCCGGAGAAGCACCGCTACGAGGAGAAGCACCGCGTGGCGTACTTCGATCCCACCCCCGCCGTCATCAAGGTGGGCCGCAAGCACCTGTACGACACGCACAAGAACTCGGGCCTGGGCCACATCTCCTGCGCCTCGTGCCACGTGGATGGACGCATGGACCGGCTGGCGTGGGATCTCGGCGACCCCACTGGCCAGATGGCGCCCCAGGACGGCCAGAACAAGGGCATGGGCATTCCTCCCCTGCTCTCCGGCTTCGTGCCCGTCCACCCCATGAAGGGGCCCATGACGACCCAGACGCTCCAGGACATCATCGGCAAGGAGGCGCTGCACTGGCGCGGGGACCGCAACGGGCTGGAGGACTTCAACCCCGCCTTCGAGTCACTCCAGGGCAATGACACCCTGCTCACCGCAGTGGAGATGCAGCAGTTCAAGGACTTCCTGGCGACGCTCACCTTCCCGCCCAACCCGTTCCGCAACCTGGACAACTCGCTGTCCACGAATGTGCCGCTGCCGGGCCACTTCACCCCCGGCCGCTTCGCCCCCGAGGGCCAGCCGATGCCTAACGGCAACGCCCAGCATGGCCTGAAGCTGTTCGGCACCATTGGCATCGTGTCCAACGCGGTGGTCCCGGGCGTGGCCTGCTCCAGCTGCCACACGCTGCCCACCGGCCTGGGCACGGACATGACGTGGGACGTGGGCCTGGCCCGGTTCGTGCCCCTGCCCCGAGGCCCTCATGGCGAGAACCACGTGGGCCTCGTCACCACGGACCAGACCACGAACGTGGTGATCAAGATTCCCCAGCTGCGCAACCTCTACAAGAAGGTGGGCGCGGACATCACCCAGCCGACGAGCCTCGCGGGCTTTGGCTTCATCCACGACGGGAGCGTCGACTCGATCGAGCGCTTCCTCACCAACCCCGCCTTCCACCCGGCCGATGATCAGGAGATCGCGGATCTGGTGGCCTTCCTGCTGTCGTTCTCCGGCTCGGATCTGCCGGCAGGCTCGGTGACGAACATCTTCAACGCCCCGGGCCCCCTCAGCCAGGACACGCACGCGGCGGTGGGCAAGCAGGTGACGCTGAGCTCCACCCCTAGCGACGAGCAGAAAGCCCTGCTGGATCGCTTCCTGGCCATGGCGGACACCAACAAGGTGGGTCTGGTGGTGAAGGGGCGGCAGGGACGCCACATGCGCGGCTACGCCTATCTGGGCGGCGGGGAGTTCCAGTCCGACCGCGCCTCCGAGCGCCTGAGCACGGCGGATCTGCTCCTGCGCGCCAGCCCCGGCAATGAGCTGACCTGGACCGTGGTGGCCAAGGGCACCGAGTGGCGCCTCGGCATGGACCAGAACGAGGATGGCGTGTTCGACCAGGACGATCAGGAGCGCTAGCTCACAAGCGAAGAGGCTGGAGCCACCGGGGAGCTTTCCCAGGGATTCCAGCCTCTTGAGGGAGCGCGCTCAGAGGGACTTGAACCCCCAACCCTTGGCTTCGAAGGCCAATGCTCTATCCAGTTGAGCTATGAGCGCTTGGGGGAGAAAGGTGGGCGGCCAACGGGGGTCGAACCCGTAACCTCTGGAGTCACAGTCCAGCGCTCTAACCAGTTGAGCTATGGCCGCCGTTCTGCGTACAGCCGTACAGCAAGGTGAAACGGGCGGCTTCCCTATCGTGGAAGCCGGGGCCATGACAAGGCCCAAATGATCCAGGGACGGTTGGCGCCCCAGGCAGGACTCGAACCTGCGACCCCCGGCTTAGAAGGCCGGTGCTCTATCCAGCTGAGCTACTGGAGCCCGTACCGTCTCTTACTGCTATGTCGGGGCGAGAGGATTTGAACCTCCGACCCCCTGCGCCCAAGGCAGGTGCGCTACCAGGCTGCGCTACGCCCCGATCAAGACGGACATTCTTGAAGCATCGCGCACGGACGCGCAAGGTGAACCTGACTGACTGTCACCCACCTGTCTGGAGCCCCAGCAGCGCCGGCCGCATCTTCCGGAACGCCTGCCCCCGGTGGGACACCCCCGACTTCTCCTCCGCCGTCAGCTCCGCCATCGTCTTGCCCAGCGCGGGGATGAAGAAGACCGGATCGTACCCGAAGCCGTGCGAGCCCCGAGGCCCCGTGAGGATGCGCCCCTCGCAGCGCCCCACCTCGAGCCAGCTCTTCCCCCCCGGCAGCGCCAGGCACAGGGCACACTGGAACGAGGCCGTGCGCCGCTCCTCCGGCACGCCCTCCAGCTCTCCGAGCAGCTTCAGGTACCTGGCCCGATCGTCGCCCTCCGCGTAGCGCGCCGAGTGCACGCCTGGCCGGCCGCCCAGCGCATCCACGCAGAGCCCCGAGTCGTCCGCCAGGGCCGCCAGCCCCGAGGCCTGGGCGTAGGCTCGGGCCTTCTTCTCCGCGTTGGCCTCGAAGGTCGCCCCGTCCTCCACCGGCTCGGGGATGGGGGGAAGATCCTTGAGGGACACCACCTCCACCGCGTCCCCCAGCAGCCCGCGCAGCTCCTTCACCTTGCCCGCGTTGGTGGTGGCGAACAGCAACCGCGGCTTCATCCGAGCACCTTCGCCTGCGCCGCCGTGAGCTGCTGAATGGCCGCCAGCCCGCTGTCGAGCATCGTGTCCAGTTGCTTCCGGTCGAAGAGCTTGTGCTCGGCGGTGCCCTGCACCTCGATGATGCGGCCGTCCCCGGTGGCCACCAGGTTCAGGTCCACGTCCGCGCTGGAGTCCTCCTCGTAGTCCAGGTCCACCCGCACCTCGCCGTTCACCACGCCCACGGACACCGCCGCCAGCGGCGTGAGGGTGGGCATCTTCGACATCACCCCCCGGCTCTGCAGGTTGCGCAGCGCCAGCACCAGCGCCACGTAGGCGCCCGTGATGGAGGCCGTCCGCGTGCCCCCATCCGCCTGGGTGACGTCACAGTCGATCGTCAGCGTGCGAGGCCCCAGCGCCGCCAGATCCACCGCCGCGCGCATGGAGCGGCCGATGAGGCGCTGGATCTCCATGGTGCGGCCGGTCTGCTTGCCCTTGGCCGCCTCGCGCTGCGAGCGCGTGTGCGTGGAGCGCGGGAGCATCCCGTACTCGGCCGTCACCCAGCCGGTGCCCTTGCCCATCAGGTGCGGAGGCACCCGCTCCTCCACCGAGCAGGTGACGAGGACGCGGGTGTAGCCGAACTCCACTTGCGTGGAGCCCTCGGCGTGACGGTTCACCCCCGGAGTCAGGGTGACAGGGCGAAGTTCCAGCACACCGCGTTGGAAGGACCGCACGGGCAGCTCCTCGGTTGAGAGAGAGTCGCTGTCTAGCAGAGCCCGCCGGTCCCGGCTCAAGGAGATGCGGGGGCGGCCACCGCTGGGGCCTCTTCCGCCCCGGCGGGCGGCTGGCCCCCTGGATGGGCGTCCCGCTTGCGAATCTCTCCCAGGAAGTCCTTCACCCCCTCGGTGATGGCGGAGATGAGCTTGTCCTGGTACTCGGCGCGCCCGAGCTGGTTGCCCTCCTGGGGGTGGGAGATGTAGCCCACCTCGATGAGGATCGCCGGGGACTCCACGCCCGTGAGGACGAAGAAGGGCGCCTGCTGCACGCCTCGGTCCTGAGCCCCCGTGGCGGAGACGAGCTTCTGGTGGACAGAATAGGCCAGGCGCGACGAGTCCGCGTGCGCCTCCATGCGCGCCAGATCATTGAGGATGAAGCTCAGCGTGGAGTCGTTCTGCACGGCCTGGCCCGAGGAGGCCTCGGCGTTCTCGCGGTCCGCCGTGGCTCGCGCCCCCGCGCCCGAGGCCGTCGCCGAGAGGAAGTACGTCTCGATGCCCTCGGTGCGCTCGCGCAGCTTCTTGGTGGGCATGGAGTTGGCGTGGATGGAGAGGAAGAGGTCCGGCCGCTTGCCGTTGGCGAAGTCCACGCGCTGGGGCAGGGGCAGCGTCCCGTCCTTCTCTCGGGTGAGGAACACCTGCACCCCCGCCTCCTTCTCCAGCCGGTCGCGCAGCTTCCGGGCGATCTGAAGGACGACCTCCTTCTCCACCAGGGTGCCGGGCCCCTTCGCTCCCTCCTGAGAGCCGCCGTGCCCCGGATCAATGACGATACGGGGAATCCGCTCGGCGCGGGACGAGGTGGCCAGCAACAGCAGCACGAGAGGGATAATGGTGCGGAGCGTCATGCCGTCCGCGATGCTATCGAAGCCTGGGCTCGCGGGTGAATCCCACCCTGCCCTTCAGCCCACGACATCGATGCCGGGCCGCCCGCGCGCCACCTCGCCGATGAGGGCGGCCTCCACTCGCGCCTTCTCCAGGGCGGTGAGCGCCTTGCGCGCGTCTCGAGCCGGCACGGAGGCCAGCAGGCCCCCATTGGTCTGCGCGTCCGCGAGCACCCACTGAATGTCCTCGGGGAGCCCCTCCGGGAAGCGCACGCGCTTGCTCACGTGGGCCAGGTTCGCCTTGGTGCCACCGGGCACCACGCCCTGCCCCGCCAGCGCCGGCACCTCCTGGATGATGGGGACGCGCTCCAGCGCCAGCAGCGCCCGCGCCTTCGCCCCGTTCATCATCTCCAGCAGGTGCCCCAGCAGGCCAAAGCCCGTCACGTCCGTGAGCGCGTTCACCTTGAACTTCCCCGAGGCGAACACCTCTCCGGCGGAGCGGTTGAGCTGGGACATGACGGCCACCACGCGCTTCGTCAGCGCCTTGGAGGCCACGCCCCGCTTGATGGCGGTGGTGGCGATGCCCGAGCCCAGCGGCTTGGTGAGGATGAGCACGTCCCCCGGCTTCGCGCCCGCGTTGGTGAGCACCTTCTTCGGGTGCACCAGGCCGGTGACGGCCATGCCGTACTTGGGCTCGGGGTCCTGCACGCTGTGGCCGCCGAGGATGGGGATGCCCGCCTCGTCCGCCTTCGACTGCCCGCCCGCGAGGATCCTCGAGAGGATGCCGAGCGGCAGCTCCTTGGGGAAGCCCACCAGGTTCAGCGCGAAGATGGGCCGGGCGCCCATCGCGTAGATGTCCGAGAGCGCGTTCGCCGCGGCGATGGCCCCGAACTGGAACGGGTCGTCCACCACCGGCGGGAAGAAGTCCACCGTCTCCACCACGGCCAGGCCGGGCGTCAGACGGTAGACGGCCGCGTCATCGTTGGTGGCGAACCCCACCAACGCCTGCGGCCCCTTCGCTGTCTTCAAGCGGCGCAGGACCTGCGCCAGATCCGCGGGCCGGAGCTTGGCGGCTCAGCCCGCGCAGTGACTCAGTTCGGTCAGGCGCTTGTGCGTGTGCTGCTCGTCCGCCATGGCATCACCCCTGCTGCACGTACTCGCGCTTGATGAGCTGCACCACCGCCTCGGCCGTCAGCACGTCGTC
>NZ_JBJMQP010000016.1:0-35907 GCF_045802625.1 Hyalangium sp.
ACACCCCCGTCAGGGTGTGCCGTCCGGCGAACAGCCACCCCTGCACCACCGTCACCAGCCAGGTGAGCGTCGGCATCGTCATGCTGGCACCCAAGTAGACGACGAGTTGGAGAAACGTCTCCGGCAGTCCCATGGCAGCCTCCTCATGGAAAGAGGGGCGTGCCACCCCTCTGGATAGGGCTCCTGCCTTCTGACCTATGAAGTCCTACGGCCTCGCGCTGGATGGCCCTCCGCCTCGGGCGGTTTCCCTCCAACACGGGAAGCGCCACCGCGCAGGGCTCCACTGCGCGACAACCGCGCGCTCCTCTACCCGCTCAAATCTGCGAAACTCGAACTTAGCTTCCGCTGGAGGACTCTGCGCCTCGAACGTCGCGCTCCCCACAACTCCGAGGAGGAACCGAAGAGGGATGCCTGACTTTCTCGTCCGAGAGGTGCGCGTCGAGTTCGGTCATCACGTGTGTCCAATCCATGGTAACTCTGTCCTGCACGTGCCTCACCGCTCAATTCATCTGGAAGACCTGAATGCGATCGCTCAGGCGCGAGCTTCGATTCCCATTGATTCATTATTCATCAAGGGCTTCGGCCCAGCTTATGAATCCTTCAGTCCAGTGGTCCTTGTTGAGTTCATACCGTGAAATTTCAAAACCCTCCGGGTGATCTCGAAAGCCTGGCTGTTGGCTCAACCGAGACGAGGCTGCTTGTGCATCAGCCTCGGTCGCGTACACTCCAATGAGCTTGACATCTTCCTCTCCGTTTGGAGCCGCATGGACATGCTGAAGGATATACACGTGCGTCATTGCCTGTCCTCATGGATCTTCGAATGAGCGATCTCCCCACTTCTGTATCTTGCTGAATTCGCTTTTAGCGCCCTTTTCGTAATTCCCTTCTCCATACTTCTCGTCCAACAACCTCTTGGCAAAGTCCTTGCCACTCTCACCAACCCTGGGCCGCTGACCCCGTGCCCAACTTGGAACGTCCTTGGCGCCTTCCTTCCCGCTGACACCAGACTTGGGCTTCTTATATTGCTCTTGTGTCTGTGGCTTCTGATTCTCTGGCTTCGAGCCACCACCGTGCCCCTGGCTCGTCATGGCGACCGCCGTGGAAGCCAGGGTAATTGTGATGGTGCCATCGGCGGAAACTGCCACCGCGCTCACCTGTCCTATCTCCGAAAGTATGAGGCGCAGTTGTGAGGCCCCCAGTGCCGCTGCCTCCGAGAAGCTGGGCAGCATCGCCAGCCTTGAGGCCAGCCATGCCGAGCCCCCGGTCATGCCGTGGCTCACCACCACCGTCACCGCCAGCACGAAGACGCGGGCCACCTCCGGCCCAACCCGGCTTGCGAAGCGCTTGCTGGCGCGCTCCAACTCCTCCCAGGTCGTGGCCCGGTCGGTGGCCCACTTCAACTCCCGGCTCGCATCCACCAACTCCAGGAACGTCTCCACTCCCAGGTAGATCAACAGGGCCGCTGAAACGATCGCGGCCGCCTTGGTGAACACCGGCTCGGGGTTCGCCGCCAGGACGGCCCAGGTGACGAGTCCCGTCGCAATGACGGTATAGAAGAGCTGCGGAGCCAAGGTGTCCTTCACCGCCAGGGCGATGCTCTCCTTGAGGGGATCGATCGACAGGGCCAGCCCCACCCCCAGCTTGTCCCACTTGCTCAGGCCCATCACATCATCGAGCAGGGAGAGGCAGGTTTCCTTGCGCTGGCCCGGCTCGCAGATGCCGCCGAAGCTCTTGCTCATCAGGCTCTGCCAGCGGGTGTCCGGGTCGTTGCTGGGGTAGGAGGCGCGCACCAGCCAACCTTGCTGGGGTGGACGGAGGGTGAGGGGCGCATTCAGTACCAACTGCGTCAACGCTTCCTCGAACGCTTCGGCGTCCACCCTCACGGACTTGTTCGAGGTCGGCGGCCTGTACTCGATGGGCGCCTCCTGGCCCATGTCGAGGCGCACGACGCGCTGGGCGGCGCACGCATTGAGCAGGGTCAAAAGCAGGACCGCTGCGATCAGCCGGGTTGCCATAGGGAGCCCTCCGGAACGGAGAGGGTTCGAGTCTACGGAATGGTCCCCCCAGAGGCGACGACGCCCCAGGTCCCATTCGTATCCTACTACGGGATGGGAAGCTGCCCGGCCTCCCTTCACGGTGCGCAACCTGGTCCTGAAAGTCTCCGCCCACTCGCGGGATAAGAACCTTGGTGGAGGCTTCGTCCCCGCACCTGTCACGGTGCGGGCGAGGCGTGATCAGTCGGGCGGGAAGGGGGTGAACGCCATGCTGAGCGCCGTGAGGAAGCTGCTGGCCTCGACACTCACCCGGAGGATGACGGCTGCTGTGCTCTTCGCGCTGGCCGAGCATCTTCGGGATCGGGTGAGGCACGGGCCGTAGTGCCCGAGGAGGAGTCCCGCTGTAGATGTGGCGGGCCTCCTCTTGCCCTTGGAGAAGGCCGCATCGTCGAGGTGCGGCCTTCACCACTCACCCCAGGAGGAACCGCACGATGCACAAGGCCATCAGCTTGAGTGCGGAGATGGCGGAGATCAGGAACGCCGTCGAGGGGGCTCGCTTCCTCGCGGATGAACTGGCGACAGGCGGCCTGGAGGATCGGAAGCGCGTTCTTGGAGGTGTCCTCCCCCACCGGCCTGGGCGCCTGGGCGTGGGCCACGTAGGCGTCAGGGTCCCTCCTAAACAGGGCAAGCTCAGCGAGCGCATCCTTCTCGTTGCCCACGGAAAGCCGTGTGGTATAGAGCCGCCCGTGGACCTGCTTTTCGAGGACCCACACGGTGTCGCCCTGCTTATTCGCGTAGGTCCGTCCACCGTCCCATTTACCCGTCCACCGGGGCATCGCAGTTCTCCAGTCCGTACGAAGTCCGTACAGGTTGCATATCAACTGGAGGGGCAGTAGTACGGAGGTAGAGGTTCCTCAGTAAAAGCAGTAGGTTACACCCCATGGCCAGGTAGCTCATCTGGTTAGAGCGGCGGTCTCATAATCCGCAGGTAGTCGGTTCAAGTCCGACCCTGGCCACAGGCCCCGGAGTCACTCCCTGAGTGATTCCGGGGCTTTTCTTTTACCCCGGCCGCGCGCCGTACGCCTCGGGCTGGGCCTCGATGCCCAGCGCCTCGTGCGCGAAGCGGAACATGCGCTCCTTCAGCTGCTCGAGCGCCTCGCGCGGGTGCCGCCCCGAGCGGTCCGCCTGATCCTCCAGCTTCTCCTTGCAGCGCAAGTCCAGGCAGAGGTGCACCCCCACCCGGCGCTTGTTGTCCGCGTCCGTCGTCAGCAGCCCCACCTCGCTCGACGAGCCGTAGCTGTGGCACCACTCGCACATGCTCGAGGTGAGCCCGCCGCCCGGCGAGTCTCGGCGGAAGATGATGCCGATCGGCTTGCGGCTGCTGGGCGCTGCGAAGATCAGGTACACGCGCGCCCCGGACGTCTCCGTCCACGCCAGGTAGTCGCGCACGAAGAACGGGAAGGTGATGCCCGGCGGCATCTCGATGACCCGGCGATCACGCGAGCGGAAGGACTCGATGAGGGACCGGTCGGTTTCAAATCGGAACACGGCTGCTCCTTAAAATGACACCTGTGCCTAACAGGCAGACCGAACCGAATCCACCCAAGCCGAGGGGGCAACCCAGCCCCGGGCCACCCCCCAGGCTCAGTACACCCAGGTCTCCACCCCTCGCCCCGGGACCAGCTCATCCCGCCTCACCGTCTCGTGGCCTGTCGCCTTGCCCAGCTCCAGCAGCGACTTCAGGCGCAGCAGATCGTCATCCATCTGCTTCTTCGGGTCGGCGCCCAGCAGCCTCGCGAACGCATGCCCGATTGCCCCCGCAGGGGGATTGTACGACAGCCGGATGTCCAGCCGCGTCCGCCCCTCCCCCGCCTCCTGGAAGCGGATGATGCCCGCGTTCTCCACCATCGAGCCCGCCACGCTCTTCCACGCCAGCACCCGCCCCGGCTCGATCCGCGTGATCACCGCGTCCCACTCGAAGACGATCCCCGCCGGCCCGCGCACCCTCCAGTGCGAGCGGCCCTCCTTCGTCATCTCCACGTCCTCCACGTGGCTCATGAAGCGCGGGAAGTTGTGCATGGCCTGCCAGAAGGCAAACACCTCGTTCACCGGCGCGTTCACGGTGATGTCCTTCTGGAAGGACAGCGCCAGCGGCCCCGCGCCCACCCCCGTCAGCTGCTTCAGCTCGAGGTTCGTCACGCTGCGCAGCCCCAGCAGCATCCCCGCCCCCGACAGCAGCGGCCTCAGCACCCCGCTCCGGGACAGGCCATAGCCCACCAGCCCCACGCCCCCGAGCCCCCCCAGGAAGCGCGCCGTCGGTGACCAGTGGTGCTGCAGCTGCTCTGGCCGAGCCCCGGGCCGGCCCACTCCCCCTTGCAGATAAGGGTGATTGCCCGGCTCCTCGTGGCTCTCCAGATCGTCGTCGAGTTCCGCCACGCCCCGCACGGCCCGCACCCGCGCGAGCACGGGCTTCACCTCGTGGGCCAGGATGGGGCCCTTCAGCTCCACCTGCCCTTGGCGGCAAGCCACCTGGAGGGCTCCCGGATGCGAGCAGACGCGCCCCAGCGCCGAGCGCACGCGCGCCTCCAGCGTCACGTCATCCACGTCCTCCACCTGCAGCCGTCCGCGGAGCTTGAAGAAGAGGCCTCGCGTGCGATGGGCCATGTCTCGCGCCACCACCTCGAGCCCATCCCCCGCCTGGTAGAGCACATGCAGCACCTTCCCCCGAGCATGGGCGCGGCGCCACCTGCCGCTGCGCGGATCCGCCCAGTACATGATCCCCGCCCCGAGCCCCACGCCACCGAGTGCCCACCCTGCCCTGGTCATCTCCGGCCTCCTTTGTGTCCGCCTCCTCAACGTGAAGGCGGAGCGGCCCCCGAGCAGCAGCCGAGAGAGGAACGCCCCCGACGCTCGCCTCTGCTCACCGGCCCTTGCACCCGCCTGTCCGGCTGCTCTCCAGCGCGGCGGCGCGGCCCTCGCTCAGCTCTTTTTTTGACGGAACGGCGAGCCGACCGCCTAATGCCCCCACAGGCCAGTAGCGGTCTGTAGCAGCTCGCCCAGGAGGCCCCTGATGCAGGATGGCAACATCAGCCCGCTGAGCTCCGACACCTCGGTGGCTCCGCTCGATTCCGGTGAACGCCGCGCCGCCCCCGGCCCTGAAGCCGAGGTCGTCTCCACGCACGTCCTCGTCGCCGAGGAGCAGGTGCAGAAGCTGCGCGAGCTGTCCCGGCGCTCCCGCATCGCGCAGAGCGAGTACCTGCGCGAGGCCGTGGAGGATCTGCTCGCCAAGTACGGCCGCGCCGGGGGCGAGCCATGACGACGGCCACCGCCTCGGACACGCGTCACATCCGCGAGGTGCTGCCCATGGGGCTCATGCGCGATCTGCCCGGCATGAGCCACCTGCTGCCCCCGCCGCCCGCGGAGCCACCCTCGTCCATCAAGGTGGCCATCGTCCGCTGGCTCAACGCGGAGCTGTAGCCTGCCGCTCGAGGCCCCGCCTCATGCCATGGGCGCGGAGGCCTCGCCCTCCTTGTCCAGCTTGGTGGCGATGTCCCGGAAGGACAGGTGCCCCACGGACAGGAGGATGAGGCCAAAGCCAATCTGCTGCACCGTCTGGCTCAGCCACAGCACGTTGGCGTAGGCGAGCCCGCTCTGGTTGACCACCGCGGCGGGCAGGAAGAGGCCCAGGCCCACCTTCATCGCCGCCTGGAAGGTGCCCATCATCCCAGGCGCCGCCGGGATCATCAGCCCCACCACCAGCACCGTCATCGCCACGAAGGCCTGGAACAGCGTCAGGCTCATGGGCTGGCACGCGGCATCCGCGCCCACGCAGCCGAAGGCCCGCGCCAGCAGCGCCATGCCCACGCCGTTCAGCCCCCAGTAGACCAGCGTGAGCAGGAAGAAGAAGGTGAGCTGGGTGGCATCCGGCAGCTGGCGCATCGCGCCCACGAAGCCGTCCACGACGTCCGCCATCTTGTGGGCCAGCCCCGGCATGAAGCGGCCCACCGTGACGCGCACCAGGCGCACCGCGCGGTCATGCTGCCAGCGGGCGAAGAGCAGGAAGGCCAGCCCACCGCCGAACAGGGCGAACATCACCGTGGAGCCCAGCTTCACATAGCGGATCCCCACGCTCTCGCTGGGCACGAAGAAGAGCAGCACGCGCAGGAGCGTGGCCACCAGGAGCCCGTCGGTGATGCGCTCCAGCACCACGGACATCATCGCCGCGCTGCGGCGGATGGAGCTGCGCTGGGCGATGAGGAAGGGGCGCGCGAACTCGCCCAGCCGGAACGGCAGCACCAGCAGCATCATGAAGCCAATGCCCGAGGCCTCGTTCAGCCGCCGGAACGGCACCCGCTCGATGCCCGACAACAGGCAGCCCCAGCGCAGCGTCCGGCAGATGTGGATCAGCGTGAGGATGCCCAGGTACGGCAGCAGGTAGAAGTAGTCCGCCGATCGCAGGCTGGCCCACTGGGACTTCAGATCCGTTTCCCGGAACGTCCACCACGTGAACAGGAGGGTGACCAGCAGGCTGGCCACGAGCTTGAGCGCGCGCTTCACGGCGGGCGGTATACCGTCAGTCCCCCTCGGACTCCAGAGGCTCTCCCGCCAGCAGACGCGCTGGGTTGTCCCGCATGAGGCGCTCGAAGGCCCGCTCGCCCGCCCGGGAGCGAAGCTCCGTCAGCGCTCGCCCTACCCAGTCCCGCGCCCCCACGGGCGCGTGCAGATCCGTCGCGCCCAGCGCGTACAGCCCGTCCTCCAGCCACGTGCGCGCGAGCTTCTTCGCCGTCCCTCCATAACGCCCGGTGAGCGCCCCCACGTCGAGCTGCAGCAAGGCTCCGGATCGCACGGCCTCCGCCGCGCGCCCCTTGCGCTCGAACTCCAGACAGCGCTCGGGGTGGGCAAGGACCGGCGTCACTCCCTTGGTCCGGATGCGAAAGAGGATGTCCAGCAGCGGCGGCACGGGCGTCGTGTACGGCAGCTCCACGAGCACGTACCGGCCCGGGCCCAGCATCCGCGCCGCGGGCGTGCCCAGGCCGCGCAGGAAGGCGTCATCCAGCACATTCTCCGCGTTGCGCCCGAGCGCCAGCACCAGGCCCTCGCGCTCCAGGGCCCCGCGCAGCTCCCCGAGCCGCGCCTCGACCCGTTCCGCGGAGGCGTACTCGGGGCGCGCATGCGGGCTGGGCGCCACGGTGGAGAACCCCAGATCGATCAGCGCCCGTGCCATCTCCAGGCTGTCCGCCAGGGTCTTCGCCCCGTCATCCACTCCCGGCAGCAGGTGGCAGTGCAGATCGACCCAACCGCTCACGCGTCGCTCCCCCGCTCGGGATGCTCGGCGGGGAGCTCGTCCTCTCGCTCATCGGTCTGCCGCTCGGGCATCCGATATTCCTCTCCCAGCCAGCGGCCGAGATCCACGGCGCGACACCGCCGCGAGCAGAACGGATAGGAGGAGTTCTCGGCGCGGGGCGCCACGGGCTTCTGGCAGATGGGGCAGGCGGAGTGCGGCATGGTATCTCCTGGTCTCATAAGCCCTGGAGCCGCCGCGAGCCAGGGAACGCAGCGGGGGGAGAGGCCGGGGCTTCCCTCGTGGGACGCAGAGGACGCGTCACACCTACATTGGATTATTGCAATAATCATACAACCCTCTCTACGATGGTAGGCCTCCCGCCGAGCAGCCTTGTGCTGTTCTGTGAGCACCGGAGCGAACGATGAACCAGGCACCAAGCCGTCGTCTCCGCACGCACTGTCTGCTGCTGCTACCGCTGCTGCTGGTGAGCCTGCCATCTGCCTCCAGGGCGGGGACCAGCACCACCACGAGCCTGGAGGCCCTTACTGTCACCCCACCCGTGCAGGCGGGCATCCCGTTCATCGTGTCGGTGACGGCCCGGAACTTGTCCGGTGTCGACACGGAGTACGCCGGCACCCTCCGGTTCTCCTCCAACGCGCCTCGCGCGCTGCTGCCCTCGGACTACACCTTCAACCCCGCCGTGGACCACGGCACGAAGACGTTCCTCGTCACGTTCCAATCGCTCGGCCAGTGGGATCTGCTGGTCCAAGACGTCAACGTCACTACCCTCTCCGCGAAGCTCTCGAGTGTCACGGTGACGCCTGGCCCCCCTGTGGGCTTCACCGTCGTGCTGGACTCCGCGGTGGTCGCGGGCACCAACTACACCTTCCTGGTGATCCCGGTGGACAGCGCTGGGAACAAGACCTTCTACTCCGGCACGCTGCACTTCGAGACGAGCGCGCGTCTGGCGCAGCCCCCCGCTGACACCTCCTTCACCTACGATCCGCTGCAGCAGCCTCCGCCACCTCCGTTCCCCATCACCTTCTACAGCGCCGATCCCAAGGTCTCCCTCTTGGTCACCGATGTCAGGCAGGGCCTCTCTGGGAGCACCCTCATCGCGGTCAGGGCCGGCCAGTTCCATCACGTGGAGCTGTCCACCACCGCTCCCGAGCCGACGCCGACCTGCTCGGAGGCGACGATCGTGATGACGGCCGAGGATCTCTGGGACAATCCCGTGCCGGATGTACCCGCCACGGCGGTGTACCTCTGCGAGCAGGTGGACCGCTCGGCCAGCTTCGTCAGCACCACCCTCAACCCGTCCACGTACTCCAGCTCCGCCAAGTGCGTCACGGGGCCTCTCGCGAGCACCGCGCAGGTGGTCTGGAAGGACCTGGTGGCAGAGGACGTCGCTTTCACCGTCTCCGGCGTCAACGCCAAGGCGCCCCTCACGCTCCACTTCAGGGGAGGGATTCCCAGCCCCCTGAACTCGAACTTCTCGTTCGGTCCGGTCCTCCAAGACCCCGCTCCGCTGCCCTTCCTCACGGGACAGCTCACCGCGGAGCTGACCCTGCGCGACCAGTGTGGCAACCCGGCGACGCTGCCCCCGGACAAGCTCGTCTCCTTCGCCGCCACCGCGCCCCTGGCCCTCACCCCGACCGTCCTGGAGCGTCCCGGCAAGTGGACGGCCTCCGTCACCCTGCCCGAGTGCCCGGTGGATCCCTCGAAGCCCCTGGCCGTCTGGCCGCTCATCAACGACGAGATCTTGAAGAAGCCGAACGGAGAGCAGGTCCAGCGGCTCGTCCTGCCGCAGTGCCTGGCCGACGTGAAGCTCGCGCTGCTGTCTCCGGCGGCCAGCCTGATCGCCAAGCCCGGCGAGATGGTGGAGTTCGAGGTGCAGGTCTCGAACGAGAGCGACGTGGTCGTGACGGGCGGCGTGCTGATGCTGGAGCCCGGAGGATTGACCGTGGCCGGGGCGAGCCTCGACGGTCAGGCCCTGCCGGCCCAGGGAGCGGGCTTCGAGCTCCCGGAGCTGCGCAAGGGCTCGCCGCTGACCGTGAAGGTCACCGCCCAGGCCACCACGCAGCTCCATCAACAGGTGAGCGCCAAGATCTGGGTCGCCAGCCCGGATGGAGCCGCGCTCACCGAGACGCAGAGCGTGGACTTCCAGCCGAAGGACCCGGGAGTGAACGTCGGGTGCGTTTCCCATGCTGCCAGTCTGCCGAGCCAGTTGCTCACCTGGCTGGTACTCCTCCTGGTGGCATCGCGCCCCTGGGGTGGATTGCGTAGACTGCGACGGGGCGAAAGGATCGATCACTAGGCGCCATGGCAGCAGCGACTCTCACTCTCCTGGTCCTGACCTTGACGGGTCAGGCTGTCGCGCTGCGTTCCGACAAGCCCTTCGTCACCTCCGAGGACAGCGCGCAGCTCGAACTCAGCGTGCTCGATGACTCGGGGCGCCCGCTGCGTGACGCCCAGGTCTCCCTGAGCGTCAACATCGGCGCTGTCACCGAGCCCGCTCCCACGCCGGACGGCACCTTCCACGCCACCTATCGGCCGGGCTCGCAGGAAGGCGCCCAGGTGGCCCTGTTCCACGCGACGGTGAAGCGGGGAGCCAGCAGCTCCGGAGCGTGGCTCGCCCTCCCCGTCCACGGTCCCTCTCTGCTCCGGCTCAAGGCGCCGCCCCGAACGAAGGTGCAGGTGTCGATCGGTGCCGCCTCCTACGGGCCCGTGGTCGCGACGGCCAGCGGAGAGGCCGCGGTGCCGGTGAAGCTTCCGCCCGGAGTCGCGAGCGCGCAGGTGACGATCACCGAGCGCTCGGGCAAGAGCCGAACGCAGACTGTTCCGCTCCCCGAGCCCCGTTTCCCCCGCGTCCAGCTCGTGGCCCTGGAGAATCCGATCCAGGGGCAGCCCGTCCGGCTGCAGGGGTTCGCCGTGGATGACAGCGGCAATCCGGCCTTCGCGCTCCCTCCCCTCGCCGTGAGCGCGGAGCAGGGCACGCTCGGCCCCATCGAGGCGAAGGAGGGCGGCGTCTTCGAGCTCCCTTACACCGCCTCCACCGCGAGCACGGCTCCGGCGCGCATCTCCGCCTCGCCTCTCGATGAGACCGATCGGGCGTTCACGCTTCAGGTCGAGCCTCGCCCGGCGCCTCCCAGTCCGCAGACACGGCCGGGGCCCGGCACGCCCGGCGCTCCGGTCGCGGCCACGGGGCACCTCACCCCGGCCTCTCCGGGGACGCCCTGGCAGCGCACGCTGGGCGCCTTCCTGTTCGTGCACAGCAATGCCGCCTCGGCCCATGGCGCGGGGCTCCAGCTCGAGGGCTCGCTCCGGCTCGCCACGCTGCCGTTGGAGGCGCTGGCGGAGCTCGAGTTGCGAGGCAATGGCGCGGTGAGCACGACCCTCGCGGCAGGAGGACCGAACCCGGTCACCAGGACGTTCACCCTGAGCGGTGGAGCCCTCCGGCTCGGGGCCCGCTGGAGCCAGCCGGTCCTGACGCGAGGCCTGGTCTTCGCCGACGCGAGCGCGGGCATCCTGGGCATGCAGGGGAGCCTGGAGTTCCAGAGCCAGCAGGAAGGCACCGTCACCCAGAAGCTCCACTCGGTCGGCCCCGACGTGGTGCTGGGAGGCGGCTTCGGGTGGAGGGCGGGCCCGGGCCGCGTGGCCGGACAGGTTCAGTGGGCCTACGCGCCGGGGCGTGGGCACGTGATCGGCAACCTGGGTGGGTTGTCTCTGGGCGTGGGTTACCAGCTCACCATCGGAGGGCAGCCGAACCCATGAGACGGTGCGCGATGACACTCGTGCTCGTGCTCTTGAGCACCGGCGCCCTGGCCGCTTCCCCCGCTCCGGAGGCTTCCGGGACGGTGTGGATCACGCTGCGGCCCCACCCTTCCCTGCCGCTGAAGAGCCCTCACGTCCAGGCTGGTGGCAAGCAGGCGGTCGCCGCGGGGGAAGCGTTCCGCGTGGAGGGGCTCGCCTCCGGGTGGGTGGCCATCAACGCCTCGGCCGAGGGCTATCAGCCCGTGGAGCGCAAGGTGCTCGTGCCCGCGGGAGGACAGGCCAGTGTGTTCCTGCCGCTCGATCGCATCCCAGGTCCCGGCACCGTGAAGGGCCGGCTCCTGCGCGAGCAGGGCAACGATGGCACGAAGGTGCCCGCCACCGACGTCGAGGTTCAGCTCGGAGGCAAGGCGATCGCCCGGAGCGATGCGGAGGGCCTCTTCGTGGTGCCCGAGGCGGGCCCGGGGCCCATCACCCTGAAGCTCGTCGGCGCTGGGCTCCGGCCCCAGGAGGAGATGGTGGTCGTGCCCTCCCACGGCGAGGCCTCCGTGGAGTTCGTCCTGCAGAAGGGAACGGAGGTCCGTGCCTGGATGCGCGGGCGCGTGCGCTCCACCGAAGGGCGCCCCGTCGTGGCCACCCTCCGAGTCGAGGAGGCCAGGCTCCGCGCTCGCACCCGCTCGACGGGAGACTTCGAGTTCCGCCTGCCCGCGGGCCGCTACCACGTCACCTTCGAGGCACGAGGCTACGTGCCACAGACGAAGGTCGTCGACGTGGGCGCTGGGGATCAGGCGCTGTTCTACGTGGATCTGTCGCCTCTGGAGAATTGAGCCGTGCGCGCCCTCTCCCTCACGCTCCCGCTGCTTCTGCTCCTCTGGGGATGCGAGGGGTGTGACAAGAAGCCCGTCCCCAAGCCCGGCGTGCCGGAGCTGGCGCAGATCACCCAGCTCCAGGGCCAAGTCACCGTGCAGCAGGATGCGGCCTCCCGCCCCGGCCGCGTGGACGAGCCGCTCTATCCAGGCGAGACGGTGGTGACCGGGCCCGGGAGCACCGCACGCGTGCGGTACGTCAACGGCGCCGAGGTGGAGGTGGCCGAGAACAGCCGCTTCCGCGTGAACGGCGCGCCGGGGGCGCTCACCCTGGAGCTGGAGGAGGGACGGATCGTCTCGACCTCGCCGCAGGCCACCGGCAGCGGGCTCACCATCACGGGCCGCTTCGGCCGGGCCGAGCTGGTGACCGCCGCGGAGATGGTGTTCGACCTGCGCGGCAAGGATCCCAAGCTGACGCTCCAGTACGGCGACATCCGGGTGATCGATCCGCAAGGCCAGGCCGTGCCCGTCGTGGCGGGCGAGGAGCTCGCGCTCTCACTCAGCAAGCCCAAGCAGGCTCCGCCGCCGGTGGTCGCGGAGGAGATCGTCTTCACCCTCAAGCCCCAGGGCGGCAAGGCCCGCGTGCGCGGGGCCCAGGACAGCGCCTTCACCGACGTGGCCCCGGAGCAGAGCCGGGAGCTCGGCCGCGGCACGGCGTTCGAGATCCCCGCGAACTCCAGCGCCCGCCTCTCCTCCAAATCGCTGCAGGTGAGCCTCGCGGGAGACACCGCCGGGACGATCAAGGAAGCCTCTCGGCAGGGAGACCAGAGCTCGTACACGCTGCAGCTCAGCCGGGGAACGGCGCGGCTCCAGTTCGCCTCCGGGAAGCAGTCGTTGAAGCTGGCGGACGCCCGAGGCGAGGTCGAGCTCAAGGTCTCCGAGCAGAGCACGGTCTCCGTGAGCAATCCCGAGTCCGGCTCCACCGTGACCGTGCTCGCCGGACAGGCCGAGCTGGTGGCCGATGGAAAGACCACCGTCCTCAAGGCGGGCGAAGGGGTCCGCCGCTCCTCGGAGTCACCGCAGGCCGCGCAGGCCTCGGCGCCGGTGCTCGTGCTGCCGCCGGACGCGAAGGCCACGCGCGTGTTCACCGACGGGCTCGCGGAGGCGGGGATCCAGGTTCCTCCCGCGTCCGGCGCCCCCCTCCGAGTGGAGGTGGCGGAGGAGCCCTCCTTCCGTGAGCCGCTCCTCGCGGGACGCGCGGGCGCGGACTGGGTGCGAGTCGAACCGCCCGCCCGGGGCGAGCTGCACTGGCGCTTCCTCGGCGAGGACGGCAACGTGCGCGCGCAAGGCTCGGCCCGCTTCCAGCCGGATCGCGGCCGCTCCTCGCTGGCCAGCCAGAGCCCCAAGGCCGAGGTCCTCGAGACCGGACTCAAGGCCACGGTCTACTTCCAGGGCTCGGCCCCCTCGCTGCACTTCAGCTTCGATCCCCGGCCGGGGGCTCGCTCGTATCAGCTCCGCGTCTACCGCGCCGCGGACGTGAAGAAGCCGCTCCTGCAGCGGGTGACGAACCAGAACCAATACAGCCTGGAGCCCGGCACCCTCAGCGAGGGGAGCTATCTCTGGTACGTGGCGGCGCTCGGCCCTGGAGGAGACGAGCTGGCAGGCGGCCGGATGAACAAGCTGGACCTGGTGTACGACAATGAGCGCCGAGGCCTCGCGCTCAGCCGGCCTCGCCCCGGCGAGCGCCTCGGGAGCGGAGCAGTCCCGGTGGAGGGCGTGGTCCCACTCGGCTCCCGGCTCTTCCTGAATGGGCAGGCTGTGACGCTCGATGCCAAGAGCCGCTTCTCCCAGCGCCTGCCTGCTACGGAGGTCCTGGTGTTCCGTCTCGTCTCGGGCCAAGGCGAGGCATACTGGGTCCGTACTCTTCGGAAAGATCGGCCATGACGGCTTCCCAACCAGTGATTCCCCTGACCCGGCCGGTCACCACGCCGCGTCGCTTCGGCAAGTACGTGCTCATCCGCAAGCTCGCCGAGGGCGGCATGGCGGAGATCTATCTCGCCAAGCAGATCGGCGCCGAGGGCTTCGAGCGGGATGTGGTGATCAAGTGCATGCTCGATCACTTCACCCAGCATCGAGAGTTCGTCTCGATGTTCCTGGATGAGGCGCGGCTGGCGGCTCGGCTGCACCACCCGAACATCGTCCAGATCACGGACCTGGGCGTGGCGGACAACCGGTACTTCATCTGCATGGAGTATCTGGCGGGCGAGGATCTGGACGCGGTGATCGCCGCCGCCCACTACAAGGGCCAGGGCGTGCCCATCCCCATCGCCGCCCGGCTCATCCTCTCCACCCTCGAGGGCCTGGAGTTCGCCCACGGCTACCAGGAGCAGGGCCAGCCGGTGGGGCTCGTCCACCGGGACATCTCGCCCTCGAACATCTTCGTCACCTACCAGGGCACGGTGAAGGTGCTCGACTTCGGGATCGCCAAGGCCTCCTCGCGGGTGACGCAGACGCAGCCGGGGCTCTTGAAGGGCAAGTGGGGCTACATGTCCCCCGAGCAGGCCCGGGGCGAGCAGCAGCTCGATGCCCGCAGCGATCTGTTCTCGCTGGGCGTCACCTTCCACGAGCTGCTCACCGCGCGCCGCGTCTTCGAGCGGGACACGGAGATCGGCGTGCTGCTGGCGCTGATGGATCAGCCCATCCCCCCGCCGAGCGCCCACCGGCCCGAGATTCCTCCGGCCCTGGATCGGATCGTGATGAAGGCGCTGGAGCGCCGCCGCGAGGATCGCTACGCGAGCGCCGCCGATATGCGGGCCGACCTGGAGGAGTTCCTGCGCGGGACGGCGTCCATCCCGGGCGTGTCGCAGCTCGCCCAGTACATGCAGGGCGTGTTCGGCCCGGCCGACGTCGAGCGCAAGACGAAGATCCCCTCGCTCTCGGAGCTGGGCGCCCACACCCTGCTGCAGCAACCCGAGGAGCTGAGCGGCACCGAGAAGACCCTGGTCCGGCCGTCGGATCCAGGGATCCCCGTGGTCTCTCCCCAACCGCTCCACACCCACGTTTCCCAGGGGCTTCCCACCGGGCCGGTGCCCGTCGCTGTACCTGTCCCCGTCAGCCCTGCTCCGGCGCGGAGCACGGGGCTGTCCGTGGCGGTGGGCGCCCTGGGTGCCGTGGCGCTGCTGGCCTTGGGCGGGGGCGTGGTCTGGTACTTCATGCCTCGGGCGACGCCTCCCGCTCCCGTTACGGTAGTGACCGCGCCGGTCCCCAGCCCGACTCACCCGGTGGAGCCCACTCCCCCTCCCACGCCAGCGCCCCCCACGCCCACCCCGCCCGTGGTGGAGAAGACCGAGCCTCCACCGGCCGATCCTCCCGTGGACACGACGCCCAAGCCCACGGTGACGACGAAGCCACCCCCCGCGCCCTCCATGCTCACCGCCAAGGACGTGAGCCGGGTCATGGTGAAGAACTCCCGGAAGATCCTCGAGTGTGGCGAGCAGTTCCGCGCCGAGCTTCCCGCCGACCGCCGGGTCATGCTCCAAGTCACGATCGCTCACTCGGGAGAGGTGGACGCCGCCAAGATCGTCGAGCCAGCGAACGTGTCATCGAGTCTGGCGAAGTGCCTGGAGGGACAGATGAAGCGGGTGGCCTTCCCTCGTAACACCAATCAACCCGAGCTCACGATCCAGCTCCCGTTGCGCTTCAACGAGCAGTAGATCCTCCGTCCGTGGACGATCTCGACGCGCGCCGCCGCGAGCAGCACAAGCAGCGGCTCTCCTGGATGCCCTGGCTCTACTTCTCGCTGAAGCCCCGCCACCGGAAGTGGGCCGAGGAGTGGCAGCGCGAGGTGCAGGCGCGCTTCATGGAGCTGGAGACGGTGCAGATCGCCGAGGGCTGCTTCGTGGCGCCCGAGGCCCGCCTGTTCGCCGAGCCTGGACGCACCCTCGTCATCGGTCCGGGCTCGAGCATCGCGGCGGACGTCTTCATGCACGGCCCGGTGGTGCTGGGGCGGGAGGTGAGCATCAACGCGCGGGCCAGCCTGGATGGAGGGGCCGCGGGCATCCACATCGGAGACGGCACGCGCATCGCCACGGGGGCCGCGCTCTACGCCTTCAACCACGGGTTGGATCCGGACCGGGACATCCGCGAGCAGCCCGTCACCTCGCGAGGCATCCGCATCGGCGCGGACGTGTGGATTGGCGCGAACGCGGGTGTCACGGATGGGGTCACCATCGGAGCCCATGCGGTGGTGGCCATGGGCGCGGTCGTCACGCGGGACGTGCCCGAGTGGGCCATCGTCGCCGGAGTCCCCGCCCGGGTGGTGGGAGACCGGCGCGAGCGGCGTTGATTTGGGAGATACTGAGGCCTCGCCATGAGCAGCACGCCGAGAGACTTCCGCAGCATCCCCAACCGGCTCAACACGTTCCTGACCCTGGCCATCGTCTCGGCGCTGGTGGGGCTGCTGGTGCTCGGCGCCCGTGTGGAGCGCGGCTGGGCGCTGGGCCTGTGCGTGGCGGCGTTCGCCCTGCTCTTCCAGACCCAGTTCGCCCTGCTCCACGAGGCCTCGCACCTCAAGCTCCACTCGAACCCCACGTGGAACCGCTGGCTCGGTGTCCTGTCCGGGCTGCTGTTCCCCATCTCCTCGTCGATGCTCTCCATCACCCACTGGAGCCATCACCTGAAGAACCGCAGCGATCAGGAGATGTTCGATCTGTACTACCCGCACCAGTCGCGGGTGGGCCGGACGATCGGCTGGTACCTGATGCTGGTGGGGTTCTGGTACTGGATCATCCCGCCCTTCCTGCTGCTGCTGCTCGTGGCGCCGGGCGTGTTCCGCCGCATGTCCGAGCGCCTCCACGTCGCCGAGGCCATCTTCCGCCACGAGTCGATCAGCGTCGGGCGCATCCGCCTGGAGCTGTTGCTGTGCGTCCTGACGCTGACGGGCGTGTGCGTGCTGTCCGGGCTGTCCGGGGCCCGGCTGGCGCTGTTCTACGCGGCGGCGGCGGCGATCTGGTCCGGCACCAACTACCTCGAGCACTCGTACGCGCCGCGCGACGTGCTGGCGGGAGCTTTCAACCTGCAGGCCCCGTGGCCGTATGGCTGGCTCAACCTGCACCGCGAGCTGGACTTCAACCACCACGCCTATCCGGACGTGGCGTGGGTCCACCTGCCGGCGCTCTCGCCGCCACAGGAGCAGCGCCGCTCGTACGTCCTCCACTATCTCCGGCAGTGGACCACCGGGCCGATGCTCACCCATGAGCCCGGCCCGGAGCCGCTGAAGGACATTCCCCGCCAGTACCCGTGCGCCTCCTCCTGACGGGTGCCCGAGGCCTCCCCGCGCTCGTGGCGGCTCGACAGCTCCACCAGGCCGGCCACGAGGTGCTCGTCTGCGACACCTTCCCCACCCACGCCACCCGTTACTCCCGAGAGGTGGAGCGCTCGTTCCAGGTGCCCGCGCCTCGCTTCGAGGAGGAGGCTTTCATCCAGCGCCTGCTCGCGATCATCGGGGAGCAGCGGATCGACGTGCTCGTGCCCCTGGGCGAGGAGATCCTCTACATCGCCCGGCACCAGGAGCGGCTGAAGGCGCGCTGCGAGGTGGTCACAGCGAGTTTCGAGCAGCTCGCGGCGTTCCATGACAAGTGGGCGTTCAACCAGCGCATCGCGGCCCAGGGGCTGCCCGCCCCGAAGACCTGGCGGCTAGAGAACCCGGGACACCTGGAGGCGCTGCTACACGAGCAGCCCCGCCTCATCGTCAAGCCGGCCTTCTCCCGCTTCGGCCAGAAGACGCGCCTGCTCCAGGCGGGAGCGCCCCTCCCCACGCTCGACTTCGGGCAGACGCTCCTGGCGCAGCAGTTCATCGAGGGCACGGAGCTGTGCTCCTCCAGCATCGTCTGGGAGGGAGCGCTCATGGCGCAGGTCTGCTACCGGCCGCGGTACCGGTTCCCCTCGGGGCCGGGCTACTACTACGAGCCGCTCGGGCATCCCGGCGTGCGCGAGTGGGTCCTGCGCTTCCTCGAGGGCACGCGCTTCACGGGGAGCCTCGGGTTCGACTTCATCGAGACCGCGCGAGGCGAGCTGTTCGCGCTCGAGTGCAACCCACGGATGACGAGCGGCCTCCTCCTGTTCCCGGAGGATGGAAGGCTGGGGCGAGCCATGTTCGGCCAGGCCATCGCCGAGCCGGATCTCGAGAGGCCCGCGATGGTCGGGTTCGCCATGGTGACCAACGCGCTGCCACGAGTCCGCTCGTGGACGGAGCTGCGCGAGTGGTGGCGAGCGTTCGGCGCTGCACGGGACGCGTTCTGGAGGCGGGAGGATCTCAAGCCCTTCTGGTATCAGCTCTCCACCTTCCCGCACCTGTTCCACCTCTCCCGGAGCCATGGGCTGACAATGGGCGAGGCGACGACGCACTACACCGAGTGGAACGGCTGAGCCCTGGAAGCACATGAGGTCCCCATGCACGTCTTCCGCACCACTGGCGCTGGCGGTCCCGAGGTCCTCTCCTACGAGGAGCGCGCGGAGCTGACTCCAGGCCCCTCGGAGCTGCTCGTCCGAGTGCGCGCCACCGCGATCAACCGGGCGGACCTGCTCCAGCTCCGGGGGGGCTACGCTCCGCCGCCGGATGCGCCGCCGGACATCCCCGGCCTGGAGTACGCGGGCGAGGTGCTCGCGGTGGGCCCGCGCGTGCGCCGCTTCCGCCCGGGAGACCGGGTGATGGGGCTGGTGGGCGGAGGCGCCTGGGCCGAGCAGCTCACCACCCACGAGCGAGAGGCCATTCCCATGCCCGAGGCGATGAGCTTCACGGACGCCGCCGCGCTGCCCGAGGTGTACCTCACGGCCTTCGACGCGCTGGTGCTCCAGGGAGGGATGCGGCCGGGAGAGACGGTGCTCGTGCACGCGGTGGCCAGCGGCGTGGGCTCGGCGGCGGCGCTGCTGTGCCGGGCCACGGGGGTTCGTGTGGTGGGCACCGGGCGCAACGCGAAGAAGCTGGAGCGGGCGCGCGAGTGGGGCGTCGAGCACACGGTGCTCGTGGAGGGCCCTCCGCCGCGCTTCGCCGACGCGGTGCGTGAGGCCACCGGAGGCCGAGGCGCGGAGCTCGCGCTGGAGCTCGTGGGCGGGGACTACCTGTCGGAGACGCTGGAGGCGCTGTCGCCTCAGGGCCGGGTCATGGTCGTCGGGCTGGTCGCGGGACACCGCACGCAAGTCAACTTGAGCACACTGCTGGTGAAGCGGCTGCGCGTGACGGGCACCGTGCTGCGCAGCCGCCCGCTGGAGGAGAAGATCGCCCTGGCCCAGGCCGCGGAGCGTCACCTGCTGCCGCTGTTCCGCTCGGGAGCGCTGAGGCCCGTCATCGACGCCGTGCTGCCCATGCAGGAGCTTCGCCAGGCCCTCACTCGCATGGCCAGCAACGAGACGGTGGGCAAGATCGTCCTGGCCTGGGAGCAGGCTCACTCATAGTCATTGCAGCACATTCGCGTGACGGCCTGGGAATCCTGGCGTACGAAGCTCCGCGCGCCTTCCGCGCTCCTCCTCCCCTAGGAGACTTCTCTCAATGACCGTGCCCGTTTCCCTCCGCCGTTTCACCTGCCTCACGCTGGCCACCGCCTCCCTGGGGGTGCTGTCGTGTGGTGATGACGAGACCCCTCAGCAGGGGTTGAAGAAGAAGATCAACCACGTGGTGGTGATCTTCGAGGAGAACCGCAGCTTCGACAACATGTACGGCGAGTTCCCCGGCGCCAACGGGCAGTCGAACGCCGTCAACGCGCCGAAGCAGATCGACGCGAGCGGCCAGCCCTACGCGGTGCTGCCGCAGCCGATGGACACCACCCCGAATCCGGACGTGCTGGATCCGCGCTTCCCCGCGGACCTGCCCAACGCCCCCTTCAACATCGACCAGTACGTCCCGGCGAACCAGCCCACGGGCGACCTCGTGCACCGCTGGTACCAGGAGCAGCAGCAGATCGACGGCGGCAAGATGGACAAGTTCGCCCTGGTCAGTGACGCGAAGGGCCTGACGATGGGCTACTACCACACCGAGGGCCTGCCCATGGCCGAGGAGGCCAAGAAGTACACCCTCGCCGACAACTTCTTCCACTCGGCCTTCGGTGGCTCCTTCCTCAACCACATCTGGCTGATCGCCGCGGCGACCCCGGTGTTCCCCAGCGCTCCCGCGGCCATGGTCGCGCAGCTCGATGCCAACGGGAACCTGGTGAAGGATGGCGCGGTCACTCCCGACGGGTACGTCGTCAACACGGCGTTCACGGTGAACGTGCCCCACCCGTCCACCGCACCTGTCGATCAGCTCGTCCCCAACCAGACGCTGCCGACGATCGGTGATCGGCTCACGACCGCCGGCCAGTCCTGGGCCTGGTACTCGGGTGGCTGGAATGACGCCATCGCGGGCCATCCGGATCCCAAGTTCCAGTTCCACCACCAGCCCTTCGCCTACTTCCAGAACTACGCGGACAATACGCTCGGCCGCACGGAGCACCTCAAGGACGAGCAGGACTTCCTGAACGCCGCCTACGGCGGCGAGCTGCCCGCGGTGTCCTTCGTGAAGCCGATCGGGGAGTTGAACGAGCACCCCGGCTACGCCAACGTCATCGCGGGCGAGCAGCACGTCATCGATCTCATCAACGCCGTGCGCTCGGGGCCGCAGTGGCAGGACACGGCCATCATCATCACCTACGACGAGAACGGCGGGCTCTGGGATCACGTGGCGCCGCCCACGACAGACAAGTGGGGTCCTGGCTCGCGCATCCCGGCGATCATCATCTCGCCCTACGCGCGCAAGGGGTTCGTGGATCACACCTCGTATGACACCACGTCCATCCTCGCGTTCATCGAGCACCGCTGGGATCTGGAGCCGCTCAGCACCCGCGACGCCTCGGTGAACGATCTGACCGCGGCCTTCGACTTCGACCAGAAGCCGTAAGGCCCGGACTTGGGCCACGGGTGCAACATGGCGCTCGTGGCCCAAACCCAGACCTACGGAAAATAAGGGTAGCGTTCAAGGATACGGCCGTCTTGAGATACCGCATACATCTCGAACCAGTCGAGATCGGTATTCACACCTGGGGCGACCCATCCACATTTATCCTCGCGTCGATTGACGCGAACAAAATACAGGCCTCCTTCTTCACCGACGATCACCTCCAGAGCCTTGGCTGAATAAGAGCAAGTGCCCGCATACTCCTTTGGGAAGCGTGATAGGACACGCTGCAGCACCGCGTGTGCTGCGAGAACCGCAGGCCCATCCAAGGTGGCGAGTGGACGCAGGTTCTCCGGCCAGTGGATGCTCCCCACACCACCGTCCGGGAGGCTGCCAGGGCCTGCATCCCGCTCTGAAGTTGCTGGCGGGGAGGTCATAGCCCCTGCATCTCGACTTGGCGAACCAGACGGAGGAAACACAGTCCCTGCATCTCCACGTGGAGAACTGGTCTGCGGAGTCAAAGGCCCGGCGTCCGCCAGCATCGAAGCAAGGAGCAGAAAATGATGGGGCTTCAGCATGATGCCACTCCAGGGAAGACGTGAGTTGTCAATTGTGTAATTCAGGAGTGCAGACTGGGGCGAGCACCTTGGAGCCGAGCATGCCGGATGACTGAGGCTTGCAGTTTGCCTGAAACTCCCATTCCTGCTTGTCTTTGTCCCACCGAAAAACATCCCCCGCCTGACTCCATTTGTAATAGCGGGGATCTTCTCTATGGCCCGTAGCCAACCAATGCCATGCAGGGATCAATTCTCCTCGGGAGTTACGAAGTAGCTTGCCGCTGGGAGTCGTTCCATAAGCCACCATCTCCCAAAGTCCCTCCCCTGCTTTCAACATGGGGAATATACCGAGGTCCCAGCTACTCATGACGGTTCCGCACGGATGAGGGTGGGCGAAGCCTATAACTGGGAGATCCCGGCCAAAATCCGCATCATCCACACCACCAAACGGAGGCGTGCACGCACTGAGTTCTCCAGTCAGATTCCTGACAGGCCACGACACACGCCAATCCTCCGGCGTCTTGTAGATGGCGACGCAATACTCAGCGGCATCAGGCCGTGGACGGCCTGTATTCGCATCGCATGCATCAGCGGCACCTGGCAAATCCATCAAGGCCTTGAGCGTAGGAAGCACCAACTCATCTGGAACGTTGGCCACCTCCGAAAAAACGGCGGGCACAACCGGCCAGGGCCCAGGTGCAATCCTCAACTTGGGCTTGCCTTCAAGCATGGGCAAGTCGTTGTAGATGTAATAGAGCCGGGACCCCGCGCATGCCAAGGTAAGGACGAACAGGCCAACACTCCATGTGGCTAGCCGGGGGCATGGATCCAGGTTGCGCGTGGCCATGTCGAGTTTCTCCTGCTTATAGGTCTAGCAGCCCCAAGGGCACCTTTCGCTCGATTATGCAGCGAAGGGGTTGCACGGCGAAGCAGGCTCCATATCCTGCGCCGCGCCATGGCTACCCACTTCGATCCCAGCGCCGCCGCGCCAGCGGACTCCGGCATCTTCGGCCTGCCCCACTCCCCCGACGAGGCCCACGTCGTCCTCGTCCCCGTCCCCTTCGAGGCCACCACCAGCTATGGCGGAGGCACCTCCGAGGGCCCCGGCGCCATCCTCCACGCCAGCCGCCAGGTGGACCTCTTCGACGTGGAGACCGGCCGTCCCTACGAGCGCGGCATCGCCCTGCTCCCCGAGTCCGAGGACCTGCGCGCCTGGAACACCCGCGCCAAGGAGCGCGCTCAGCTCGTCATCGAGGCCGGTGGCATCCACCCCGGCCAGCCCGAGCTCCAGGCCGCCGCCGCCGACGTCAACGCGCTCTGCGAGAAGATGAATGACGCCGTCTACCGCACCACGAAGCACTGGCTCAGCCAGGGCAAGCGCGTGGGCGTGGTGGGCGGAGACCACTCCATCTCCTTCGGCAGCATCCAGGCCCACGCCGAGAAGTATCCCGGCCTGGGCGTCCTCCACCTCGATGCGCACGCCGACCTGCGCAACGCCTACGAGGGCTTCACCTGGTCCCACGCCTCCATCATGTACAACGTGGTGCAGCGCCTGCCCGGCGTGAAGTCGCTCGTCCAGGTCGCCATCCGCGACATGAGCCAGGAGGAGCATCAGCTCATCGAAGGCTCCAACGGCCGCGTCCGCGCCTGGTTCGACTCCACCCTCCAGCAGAAGCAGTTCGATGGCGTGCCCTGGAACCGCACGGTGGACGAGATCGTCTCCCAGCTCCCTCAGCAGGTGTACCTGTCCTTCGACATCGACGGGCTGGATCCCACGCTCTGCCCCCACACGGGCACCCCCGTGCCCGGCGGACTGTCCTTCCCCCAGGCCAACGCGCTCATCGCTGGCGTCGTCCGCTCGGGGCGCACCATCGTCGGCTTCGATCTGACCGAGGTGGCCCCGGATCCCGAGGGCAGTGAGTGGGACGGCAACGTGGGCGCCCGGCTGCTCTACAAGATGATCGGCTGGATGCTGAAGTCTCAGCGCGCCTGATCAGCCTCGCGGCAGCAGCAGGCTGAAGGTAGAGCCCTTCTCCGGACGGGACTCGACGGACAGCGCGCCCCCATGCAGGCGCGCCAGCTCCGAGGCGATGTACAGCCCCAGCCTCGTGCCTCCGTCCTCCGAGCGCGCCTGGAACGGCGTGAAGAGCCGAGACAGCTCCTGCTCCGGGAAGCCGAGCCCCTCGTCCCGCACCCGCACCGTCACCAGCCCTTGGGAGGTGGTCAGCTCCACCCGCACCTCGCCTCGGCCCTTGCCGTGGTGCACGGCGTTGGCCAGCAGCGAGTCGAACACCTGGCGGATGCGCTCGGGATCGAAGTGCAGCCCCACCGGCTCCTCCGGCGCCGAGAGGTGAATCGCCACCTCGGGTGCCTGGGACTGCCAGCTCTCCACCACGCGTCGCAGGTGGGGCGTGAGATCCTCCGACACCGCGCGCAGCGTCACGCTCCCGGCGGCCAGCCGCGCGGCCTCCTGGAGGTTCCGGGTGACAGCCTCCATCGAGCGAAGCTGCGCGCCCAGGGTGTCCAGCGCCTGCCGATCCGCCGCCGGAGCCGCGTGCAGCCGCTGGAGCTGCTCGCGCGCCACCGCCAGCGGCCCCTGGAGCGTCTGCGCCACCCAGTGCCCCAGCGCCTCCACCGGCGGCGCATCTGGCGCTGGGCGAGCCACGGGCGTGTGCGCCAGGGACTGGCGAATCAGGGACTCGAAGTCGTTGATCTCGAAAGGCTTGTGCAGAAAGGCCGAGGCCTCCGGCACGCCATGCGGCAGCACCGCGCTCAGCAGGATGACGGGCACATCCTTGAGCACGTGATCGCTGCGCAGCTTGCGGCACAGCTCCAGCCCGCTCAGCCGCGGCATCATGTGGTCCGTCACCACCAGCTGAGGCTGACGGGCCCGCGCCAGCCCCAACGCCTCCTCTCCGTCCCGGGCCTGGAGCACGTCGTGCCCCATGTCCTCCACCACCTGGCTCAGGACCTCGAGCACCGCCGGTTCATCGTCCGCTACCAGGACGAGACTCATTCCACCGCTCCTCGACGCCAGCGGGCGGGACTCCCTCCCACCACTGGCCCGTCTCCTGATCTATTAAAGAGCCGCACACCGCATCCAGACGGGGCCGGGAATGCTGCGCGGTTCCCGACAGTCCTGCCGTCGCTCGCTCGACACCTGGGGTGTCATGGGAGGTATGGAATGAGGGTTACAGGTATGAAGTGGTGGTTTCTCACCGGATTGTTGCTGGCTTCCACGGTGCACGCGGACATGGCGCGCCGCCGGTCCGCCGTCGTGGAGGTGGTCCAGCGGGTCTCTCCCGCGGTCGTCTATATCGGCACCGAGCAGGAGGTGGAGTCTCGCTTCCGCGGCGGCGGCCGCTCCTTCCTGGAGGACTTCTTCGGCGGTGGGGGCGGCCAGATGGAGCGCCGCAAGGTGCAGGGGCTGGGCTCCGGGGTGATCATCGACGCATCCGGCATCATCGTCACCAATGATCACGTCATCCGCGGCGCCTCGGCCATTCACGTGGTGCTGGCGGATGGGCGCACGCTGGAGGCGGAGGTGCTCGGCAGCGACTCCACGAATGATCTGGCGGTGCTGCGGGTGAGCGCCAAGGAGCCGCTGCCCACGGCGAAGCTGGGGACGAGCTCGGATCTGATGATCGGCGAGACGGTGATCGCCATCGGCAGCCCGTTCGGCCTGTCCAAGACGGTGACGGCGGGCGTGGTGTCCGCCACGGGGCGCACGTTCCGCGCCGAGGACGGCACGGTCTACAACGACTTCGTCCAGACGGACGCGGCCATCAACCCGGGCAACTCGGGCGGCCCGCTGCTCAACGTGGACGGAGAGCTCATCGGCATCAACACGGCGATCTTCGCCAGCGCGCAGGGCATTGGCTTCGCGATCCCCGCGGACAAGGTGCGGCGGATCGTGGACGAGCTGACGCGGTTCGGGAAGGTGCGCCCCTCGTGGGTGGGCATCGACGCGGTGGATCTGCCGAGCCAGCTCGCGGCGCAGCTCGGGTGGGATCGCTCCTATGGCGCGCTGGTCGCCAGCGTCGAACCCGGCAGCCCGGCCGAGCAGGCGGGCGTTCGCCGAGGGGATGTGGTGGCGGAGATGGGGGGCTCGCGGATCAACGACGCGGAGGACTTCGACACCCGCGTGCGCGGCTACCCGGCCCGCTCCACCTTCCCGCTCGTGCTCTTCCATGACGGCGAGACACGCACACTCCAGGTGACGCCCGTGGAGTTCCCCCCTCGGCTCACGGAGACGCTGGCCTGGGAGCGGCTGGGACTCAAAGTGAAGGAGGCGCGGGGCGCCATGGCGATCTCCGGGGTGCGTCCGGGCTCGGTGGCGCAGGAGGCCGGCCTGGAGCCGGGGGATGTGATCCTGAGGGTAAACAATCAGCCAGTCGCCAACTCGGATGCCTTCCGGGAGGCCCTGCTGACGGCGCGACGTGGACGTAGCGTATTGTTGCTCGTCCGCCGGGGACGGTACGGCTACCACATCACCCTCCCGTTCCAGGGCCAACGCCTCTAGCATGATCGCCACATGAGCCAGGTCCGTTATCAGCCGCTCGGCCCTCTACTGTCGGGAGAGGGGTCACGCGCCTTCCTGGGGCTTGCCCTGGAGGAAGGCGCTCCGCCTCAACCCGTGGTGCTCATCTGGGCGCCGCAGGAGGTCGCGCAGGATGCGGACCTGATCGAGCGGCTCCGCCGCGAGACGAACCGCGCGGTGGTGTTCGATCACCCCAACATCCTGCGCGTCCACGGGCTGGTGACGCTGGAGCAGGGGCTGGCGCGCGTCACCGAGTACGCCGACGGCGAGACGGTGCGCCGGATCATGGAGGTGACGCCGAAGATTCCTCCCCCGCTCGCCGCGAAGATCGTGGCGGACGCGGCCATGGGCATCCACTACGCGCACATGGCCGGCAACGATGACGGCACGCCGCTGGTCCATGGAGACGTGCGGCCCGAGACGCTGATCATCTCCTTCACGGGCGTGTGCAAGGTGACGGGGTATGGCGCGCTGGGTGTGGCGCCTCGCGAGCGCGGGGGCCGCCGCGTGCGCAACCGGCGCAAGTACAGCGCGCCCGAGCAGCTGCTCGGAGGGCGCGACGCCGTCAACGTGCAGACGGATGTGTTCCTGCTGGGGCTCACGCTGTACGAGCTGCTCACGGGGAAGATCCCCTTCAAGGACGCGAAGGACGCGGACACGGCCACGCTCACCGAGGCCCTGCCCCCGCTGCCGCTGACGGTTCCGCGAACGCTCGACACGGTGGTGCACAAGGCCACCGCCAAGCGGGCCAATGAGCGCTACCCCACGGCGCTCGCCCTGCGCGAGGCCATCGTGGAGGCCATGGGCGATCTGCCTCCGCAGGACGTCCTCTCGACGTTCATGAACCGGCTCTTCCCGCCGAGCGACGAGGCTCGCTCGGCGCGGAGCAAGGTGCTGGACTTCGGGCTCGCGGAGGCCCTCAAGCACGCCGGTGTCGCGAAGCCCGCGACGGGCAGCGCGCCGACCGTGGCGCCCGCGGCCTCGGCTCCGGCACCTTCACGCATCTCCTCGCCTCCCGCCCCCTCCGCGGTGGCGCCCAAGGCTCCGGCTCCCACTCCGAGTCCGGCGGCCCGTCCCGCGGCTCCGGCTCCGACTCCGGCGGCCAGCCCCGCGGCTCCAGCTCCGACTCCGAGCCCGGCGGCGGTCAACCCCACGGCACAGGCCGGAGCGCCCGCGTCTGCTCCCACGCACCCAGCCGCCACGGCGCCAGCCCCGGTGCCTCCCACGGCCGCGCCGCCCCCGAGCCGCTCCCGCCTCCCACTGGTGATCGGCTCCCTGGCCCTGGTCGCCGTGGGAGCGGCCGTCGTGGTGTCGCGCGGGAAGCTGCCCGCGAACTTCCCCTACTTTGACGAACCGCAGGACGCGGGCACCTCGCTGCCCTCTGTCACTCCCCTGCCCCCGGCCAATCCACTGGACCTTGCCGATGCGGGGACGATGGCCGACGCGGGGACTCTCGCCGATGCCGGGCAGCCGGTGGCGGACGCTGGTGCCCCGGATGCGGGCATGGATGCGGGCATGGATGCGGGCACGGATGGCGGCGTGGACGCCGGCACCGAACTCGAGCTGATCGTGGACCCGCGCGTGGAGGCCCTGCTGGCCGATGGCGGGGTTCTCGGGCGCACCCCGGTGACGGTGCCGCTGTCCGCGGGCAGGTATGTGCTGTCCCTGAGCAACCCGCCGCTGGGCATCAACACGGCACGCTCGGTGACGGTGAACCCCACGGGCCGCACCACGGTCCGCGTCTACCTGAACAAGGGCTACGTCAACATCCGCGCCCCCCAGGGTGGCATCGTCCAGGTCGACGGGCACAACGTGGGCACGGCCCCCATCGAAGAGCTGGATCTCTACGAGGGCCTGCACCGGCTCGTCGTCACGGTGAACGGCGCGCGGTGGCAGAAGACCTTCACGCTCGAGGCCAACCAGCGCGTCACCTTCACGGTCGACTTCCAGGACCCGGAGGAGTAGCGGCTCAGGCGCTCTTGCGGCGCCGGATCATCGCCTCGTACGAGCGGCCCACGCTCTGGGCCAGGATGAGCAGCTCGCCCACGTCCGGCGTGGTGAGCTGCTCCGGGCCGTTGTCGAGGTACAGCAGGTGGACGACCTTGCCGCGCACGAGCAGCGGGAGGATCACCGCCGTCTTCGGGAAGGGCGGCTCGGGCCGCTTGTCCGCCCCGAGCAGGCGATAGAAGACGTTCATCGCCGTGTCCCGGCGCACCGGCCCGATGTAGTGCGAGCGCGTGTCCCGCACGAGCCGGAAGGTGTTCTGCTCCCGGAGCGCGACGCCGATGCGGCGGACCGCGGCGTCTCGGACGCCCCGCCCCATGCCGTGCCAACCCGTGACCAGGCTGCCCTGGACGGACAGCAGCAGGCATCGCCGCCACTTGCTCACCGCGTAGCGCAGCACCGTGGTGGCCACATCCTCGCGATCCAGGCTCTTGGCGAGCTGCGCCTGGGCATCCACGAAGGTGAGCGGCTTGATCGCGGGCTTGGCCGCCGTGGTGGCGGGACGCCGAGGCGCGGCCTTCCCAGGAGTGGTGGCGGCGGGCTTGGCGGCCGCGACCGGCGCCTGCGCGGGCGGAGCCACGGGCGGCAGTGCGGCCCGAGGTTGAGCCGGCCGAGGCCCGGCCTGAGCGTCCGAGGGGACAGGGATGAAGCCCGCCGCGGGACGGCGCGCGGGCGTCTCCGTGGGAGCGGGGATGAACGGAAGAGGCTCCGGTGGCCTGGCGGGCCCGGGGCTGGCTCGGGGCGGCACGGGGGCCGCCGACGGCATGGCGTAATCCGGAACCGGAGGCGCGCTCTCGGAGAGCGGGGCTCCCGCCGCGGGAGGAGCCTCGGCCGGCATCGGGAACATGGGGAGTGTCGGCCGCTCGACCGGCGCGGCGGGAGTCTCCGGCACCGTCCACATCGGCATCGTCGGACGCTCGACCGGCGCGGGAGGAGCCTCGGGCACCGTCCACATCGGCACCGTCGGACGCTCGGGCGGCTGGGGAGCCGTGGGCGGTGGCGCGTACACCTCAGGGCGTGGCGCCTCCTCCACCACCTCACCGGTGATGATCTCTTCCTCCTCGGCGGCGACCTCCTCGCCGGTGATGATCTCTTCTTCCTCGAGCAGCTCGTTGATGAGCTCGGACCGGGCGCCGCCGGTGAGCGCCTGGGCGTAGACGGACTCGAACTCCTCCTCGCTGATCAGCTCCGCCACCTTGGTGGGCTTGACCGGCCCGTCCGAAGCTCCCTGCGCGGGCCTCGGCGGCCGGACGGCGTTCATGTCGATGGCGCGCAGCGGCCGGAACGCCTTGCAGTACCGGCGCAGCAGCTGGTGCATCCGGAACTCGGGGATGATCACCGGCACCACGCGCTTGCCCGTCTTGAACGCCACCGCGTCCAGCGTCGAGAGATCCTTCGGGTTGATGACCGCCAGGCTCAACCGCGTCGCGTCCGCCCGCATCGGCAGGTAGTCCTTGTCGTCCGCGTCGTTGAGATCCACCAGCGCCAGCGCCTGCGCATCCGGCGTCATCTCCCCAGAGGCGTGCGCGCACCCGTGGAGCTGCCCGAGCATCCGCGCCAGATCCGGCTCCGAGAGCAGCCCGAGCTCCAGCAGGTTCGTCCCCAGGCGCCCGCCGTGGACGACCTGCGCCTCCAACGCCTCCTCGAGCGCCGGGGGCGTGATGAGCTTCTCTCGAATGAGCAGTTCCCCGAGGCGCATGTCGCCGCTTGATACCCAGGGGGATCGCCTTTCGCAAGGCGCCCCCGGTTGAATGCGGCAGGTCAGTCCTCTGGGTGATGGCTGAGCGCCACCCGGTTGCCCTCGGGATCCCGGACATAGATCGTCCAGCGCGTCTCGTGCTCCAGGTGGACCCCCACGCGCAGGAAGGCCTGCACCGCCGCGGACCGGCTGGCGCGAGGGATGCGGAACGCCAGCATCAGCAGCCCCGGGCGCTCGTGCCGGAAGGGGGCCTGCTCGGGCTCGCCCTCGACCGACTCGATGGCCAGGAAGGCCCCCCCGGGCACGCCTACCCAGATGCTCCTCAAGGAGCCATCCGGGCGGTGGTGCCGGGTCAGCTCCGGAAAGCCCAGCAGGTCCCGGTAGAAGGCGGTTACCCGCTCGACATCCCGCGCCTGGAGGGCGACATGATGGAAGCCCTGAACGTCCATGATGTGGATGCTATGGTGCCTGTGCCCCATGGCGCGACTGCTCATCGTCGAAGACAACCTCGAACTCGCCTCCCTGATGGTGGCAGCGGCCCAGAGCCGTGGCCACACAGCCCAGGCCGCTCACAGCGGCGAGGAGGCCCTGGCGCTGCTGCGCCCGAAAGCCTTCGACGCGGCCGTGGTGGACCTGCTCCTGCCCGACATGCGAGGCACCGAGCTGCTCACCGCGCTCATCCCTCACGGCATCCCCGCCATCGCCATCAGCGGGGTGTACAAGGGGGATCGCCTCGCCAAGGAGGCCACCTCCGTCTACGGCGCCCGGGACTTCTTCGCCAAGCCCTTCGAGCTGGATGCCCTCCTGAACGCGCTGGAGCAGAAGTGCGGCCTGCCCCAGCGCACCCTGCCTCCTCCACCGCCTCCCGAGGCGCACGAGGAGGAGTCCGTCCTCGAGCTGCTGGAGCTGGCGATCGATGACGAGGACAAGGGAGATGAGAGCGAGGAGGACGATGACGCGGAGGTGACCCAGCCCGCCGCCTTCGCGCTCCCACCGGAGGCGATCCCTCCCGAGGAGGAGACGGCGCCGATCATCCTCGGCACCGAAGAGGCGCTCATGGGCCTGGCCGATCTGGCCGAGGCCGCCTCGGGCATACCGTCCGAGCCCCAGGCTCCCACCGAGCCCCCGGTCCCTCCCGAGCCGGAGATCTTCCTGCCCTTCGGCGAGCGCGAGAAGGTGTGGGCCAAGGACAAGGGGGCCGCGCAGGAGCCCGCCTCCCTGCCCCGCGTGGGGCGCCGCGCCCTGCCCGAGTGGTCGCTCGAGGGAGAGATCAAGGAAGCCACCATCCCCCGGCTGCTCAACGCCTACTACGAGGCGCGCCACCACGGAGAGCTCAAGCTGCGGCAAGGCCAGGTCCTCAAGGTCGTCTACTTCGAGGCGGGCCAGCCGGTGTACGCCGCGTCCAACCTGGCCAACGAGCGCTTCGCCCGCTTCTGCGCGCGCCGGGGCCTGATCTCCGACAGCGATCAGCAGGCCGTCGCGGCGCTCTCCAAGGAAGGGGGCGTGCGCACCGGCGAGGCGATGATCCGCCTGGGCCTCATCACCGCGGACAAGCGCCGCGCGCTCATCGAGGAGCAGGTGAAGGAGATCCTCTGGTCCACCTTCGGCTGGACCACGGGGTTCTACGGCTTCAGCCCCATGCGGCTGCAGAGCGCGGGGCTGGTGAAGCTCGCGCTCTTCCCCGGGGATCTCATCCTCGAGGGCGTGCTCAAGCAGGAGACGCTGGTGGCGCTGCGGCAGAAGCTGCCTCGCACGCGCCGGCTCTTCCCCACGGCCGCGCCGCCCTACGGGCTGCACGAGCTCAAGCTGACGGGCCCCCAGGCCATGCTGCTGGCGTACGCGGATGGCTCGAAGACGGTGGAGGATCTGCTCACGCTCACGGATCTCTCGGAGCGCGAGACGCTGGCCACCCTGCGAGGGCTGGAGCTGATGGGCATCCTCCACGAGCGGCGCGAGGAGTCCAACAAGCGCCGCATCACCTTCGGGCTCTGACGCCGAGCCCGAGGCTCACCGCGCCCGGCGCCGGCGCAGCACCGCGGCCAGCCCCGCGAGCCCCAGCGCCGCGACCCCCGAGCCGCTCCCGTCACATCCGTACCCGGAAGGAGACTCCGGCGGCGGCTGCGAGACGGGGATGCCTCGAACGAAGGACTGGCCCTCGAAGCTCGAGGCCCCGAGCAGCCGCGGGCGCACCACATACGTGAGCCGGCCCGTGGCGCCGCCCTCCAGCGTCAGGCCTCGCACCGTGAGCGTCTCCCCGTCCAGCTCGGCCTCGACGGGGGCATCATTGAAGCGCGCGCTCCCGGGCACATAGTCCACGCCCGCCAGCCGCTCCACGTGGTCCACCTGGCCCACGCCGCACTCCGTGGTGTTGTGCAGGTCCACCGACACGCCGGTGAGATCGGTGTCGGCGCCCACGGCATTCTCCACGTGGCGATCGACCGTGACGAAGGGCTCCGCGGTGATGGGGACGGTCTGCTCCATCTGGCTCACCTTCCCCGTGTCGACGCTGACGCGCATCACCACGGACTGCCCGAGCAGAGCGCCAAAATCCGTCTCCCTCGTGGTGAGCTGGATCTGCTCTCCGGTGAAGGAGGACTGGGTCAGCTCGGGCCCGCTCACGTACTCCCAGGTGAGGGGCGACCCCGAGCACGGCCCCGCTGGCAGCCGCTGCTCCAGCGTGCCGCTGGCCGCCTGGCCACACGAGGCCACCAGATGAGCCGCCTCGCTCGGCCTCAGCGAGAGCTCGATCGGAGGCACGATGATGTCGGTCTGGAGCAGCGCGAGCTGGGAGACGTTTGCGCTGGAGTATCGCTCGCTCGGCTGGAGCGCCTCGGCGGTAAACCCGGGCCCCTCCACCAGCAGCGTCTCGAGGCGGAAGTGCTGCCCGCCGCACATGGGGGCAATGGAGAACTCCCAGGGGCTGGGGATCCGGAACTCTTTCTGTTGAACGAGCGTCCCGTCCGGGAGCCTCAGGCTCATGCGCGCCTTCACTCCGCCGCGCTGCTCGATGCAGTTGAGCCCCTCCACGCTGGCCGTCCCCGCGATGCGCTCGGGCGAGATGGCATCGGCGTCGAGCATCAGCACCCCGTTGGAGATCGGCACCCACTGAGGGTCCACGTTCACTTGCACGGTGGAAACAGGCCCCGCGACCCCGGAGCCATCTCGCGTGTAGTGATTCACCAAGAGCGTCACCTGACCGGCGGCGCACGCATCCGTCTCGATCTGGAGCTGGGGGGTGACGGCGCTCGGGCCGGTGACGAGCGTGCCCTCCGGGGTGCGCAGCCGGATGCCCGGGGGCAGGAGCTGGCCCTCCGGAAGCGCCCACTGGGTGTCGAGGCCCGGGAAGCCCGAGGTTGGCGAACACGGGTGGGTCTGATCGGGCGTCAACACCGCACCGGCCCCCGCGGCGAGGTTCACCTGCGGATCGATCGCGAAGGGAGCCAACGGCTGCCCCCAGGGCTTGAGCTGGACGGTGAAGTCCCTCGGCTCGGAGGCGACGCCCGACGAATCCAGCGCCTCGACGCGGTAGACATAGCTGGCGCCATCGCGCTGGCAGAGGAACTTGGGCGTGTCAAAGCTGGCGCTCGCCCCATTCGTCATGAGCTGAGGCGCCGAGGGAGTCAGGGCCGTCCAGCGGTAGTCCGTGATGGGGCACTGAGGGTTCGCCGGAGCCACCGCCTGGATGGAGGACTGCGGCCCCCCGGACTGCACGACGATGTTGGCGGAGGGAAGGATCCCCGGAGCGGCCGCCGGAGAGCAGACCTGACTTGCGCGCGCCGCTCCCGTGGCGACGAGCAACGCGCCGGCCACCAGGGCCAGCCGCAGCTGCCGGCCCCCGCTAATAGGCCACCTCCGCGCGTAGATAGAGCCGATCCGACTCATCCGTCGTCTCTCCCGACAGCCCCAAGCCGCTGAAACCCAACACCGTGTAGCCTGCGGCGAATCGCAGCCCTTCGTCCACCCGATACCCCACCTCGGCCCGGAACGAGCTCAGGGATTCACCCTCGCCCGCCGAGGTGCGTCGTGCAACCTCCACCGCTGTTTCCAGACCGCCGACCACCCGCACCGAAGGCCGCACCGTCCCCGTCCACTGCCAGCTCCCCGTGGAGCCCAGGCCCGAGTGCCCCGCGTGGACGCCTGCCGCCAGCGCGAACCGATCTCCCAGGCGGACCGCGGGCATCAGCGAGAGGACCTGGAGGACCCGCTCTCCGAACGCGCTGCGCGGGCCCGGCAGCAGCTCGCGGGTAACACTGTAGCGCGCCACGAGCAGGAACGGGCCGGGCCTCCAGGCCACGCCCGTCGAGCCTTCGAGCAACCGCTGCTCCAGCTGCTCGGCACCCACCATGCGAGCGAAGTTCACGCGGCCCGACAGGCGCAGGTCCTCTCGCAAGACCGCCTCGGCGGCCAGCGCCACCACCACCTGGAGCCGGTCCACGGGAGCCTGCGCGCCGCGATCCGGCACGCCGCGCTCGCGCCGCAACTCCGCGCGACCGTCCACCCGGAGGCGCTCCAGCACGAGCTGTCCGAACAGGCCTCCACTGTCGCGCGTCAGCGAGGACGGGAGATCCAGCAGGTTGCGCACCCCGCGCTCGTAGCGCCCACCCACCTGCAGCCCGCCGAAGACGGTCTGCTGGAAGCCCACCGCCCGCGCCAGGCGCACCGCGTTCGCGTCATGGGAGCTGACGTCTTCCACGAAGACGCTCGTGCCGTCGTCCAGCTCGGTCCGGGCGCCCATCACCGCGCGGCCCGCGCCGAAGTCCGGCCCATCCACGTCCACCGAATAGCCCCCGTAGTAGGTCTCGGGCCCTCGGCGCATGGCGGCGTTGCCCCAGATCTGCGGCCCGAGCTTCGGCCCCCATCCCCCCCGGACGCCCACGGTGGTGTCCTGCTCTAGCCGCACATCCACGCCCGCCGAGCTGAACGTGTCATCCACGCGCCCCGGGCCCTCGCCGCGAAGCAGGAGCGCCTGGCGATGGCTCGCCGTGAGCGTCACGCGATCGCTCACCCGCAGGCGGCCCTGGAGCCCCACCGAGGTCCGGCCTCCCTCCAGCGCAGGCCCTTCTCCCGCCACCTCGGGGGCGCGCAGCCAGCCATCCCTCAGCTCCAGGCGCACGCCCCACGAATCGCGCTCGTACCCCACGCCCAGGCCGAGCGTGCGCGCGGCGATGGAGCCGGAACCAAACGGCAAGCGGGGATCCGCCGAGCTTCGATCATCCCCGAGCAACGTGAGGCGGAAGTCTCCCACCGGCTGCGAGGCACGCAGGGAGAGCTGCCGGAAGAGCGCAGAGTCCGTGTGCTCGCTGTCGGAGAACCCTCGCTCGCGCCAGCGGAAGGCCGCGTCCACCGAGCCGCCTCCAAGCGGCCCCGGGCCATGCACTCGCAGGCCCAGCGCATCTCCGCCCGAGCCCGGCTCGGACTCAGGCCGCAGGTACGAGAGGCCTCCATCATCCGAGACCCCGAACACCTCCGGCGCGATGGCGAGCCCGCTGCTGCGCGCCACCTCGGCCTCCAGGGTGTAACCCGCCAGCGCCCCACGCGCCCGCCCAGAGAGGAGCTGATAGGGGGCTCCCGCGCGGCGCTCGCGCAGGCCGGAGAGCGCCACCCGCGTCCCGCCCCACTGCGCCCAGGCCTCGCCGCCGGCCGTGTCCTGGCTCCCAGCGAGCACGGTCGCCGCGTAGTCCACGACGAGGACTGGCTCGGGCGCCGCCGTCAGCGCGTCCGTGCTCAGCCAGGAGCTCCCCGCCAGGAACGACAGCGGACGCGCCAGGAGGATGCGCCCCGCGACGTAGTCGATCTCGTAGTCCCGGCCGCGCACCAGGTGCTGCTCGGAGAGGGGCAGCCCGGTGAGCCCGTCTCGCAGCTCCACGCGCAGCAGCTCCGAGCCCTCCGCGACGGCCGAGGCGCCCAGGAAGTAGAGGCTGCCTCCGGTGGCGCGCAGTTCCTCATGGGCCGGCCGCGTGGAGAGGCCTCGGACCGGATCCGAGAGGCCGCCCGCGAACGCGTTCACGCCCACGTGGACCGGTCCCGCCACCGTCTTCAGCTCGGCGAAGGGCCCGAAGAGCGGCAAGTGGTAGCGGCCAATCTCCCCCTCTCCCAGCAGGGCTCGATACGTCCCGATGCCGACGCGCCCGTAGTCATCGTGCCGGAGCTCCAGGCGCAGACGGCCCTCGGCCGCGTTGGAAGCCAGGGTGACGGAGTCATCTGCCCACTCGTTGATGGCCCGCTCCGGATCCAGGCTCCGCTCGAAGCGCTCGGGCAGGCGCGGACGGAGCCAGTCCGCCGCGTCCGCATGGTGCAAGGTCCGAAAATCCGTGTCGCGCAGATCC
>NZ_JBJMQP010000193.1:0-1881 GCF_045802625.1 Hyalangium sp.
CGAGAAGGTAGCCGCGCAGTGCGGGCCCGACGCGATCTGGTTCGAGACCGACGTGACGGATTGGGATGCCCTCGAGCACGCAGCCTCCGGCACTGCCGAGCGCTTCGGCGGCATCGACGTGGTGATGGCAAACGCGGGTGTGGCAGTGGCCGGCCTCGTCGAGACGGTCGACCCACGCTCGTGGGAGCGCGTGATCGAGGTGAATCTGCTGGGCGTCTGGCGCACAGTGCGCACCTGCCTCCCGTACGTGATCGAGCGGCGCGGCTATGTCCTGCCGGTGGCCTCAATGGCCGCCGCTGTTCATGGCCCGGTGATGTCGGCTTACTGCGCCGCCAAGGCGGGCGTGGAGGCGTTTGGGGACTCGCTGCGCAGCGAGATGAGACACAAGGGGGTCGACGTCGGGGTGGCGTACTTCTCCTGGATCGCCACCGACATGGTGGCCGGCGGCGACGCCAGCCCGGCGGGCGGCATCCTGCGCGGCCGGATGAAGGGCCCGCTCGGAAAGACCTATCCGCTGTCCGTGGCGATCGACGCCGTCGAGCACGGCATTGAGACTCGCGCCCGGCGCGTGGTGGCGCCTGGCTGGGCCCGCATCATGCTCGCCATGCGTGACTTCGTGGGGCCGCTGCAGGACCGCGAGGTGTCGAAGTACATGGGGGAGGTGGAGCGCGCGTTCAACGACGCGATTGCCGAGCAGGGCGCCGAGGCCTCCGCTCCGGTGGGCGCGGGCGGCCAGGCGGACACGCGCTCTAGGTCGTCGTCAGCAGCTTCTGGATAGTCGCCGCCACCCCTCGCGGGTCGGTGTTCAGCCAGCTGTCGGCAACGCGCAGCACTTCGTATTCGCGCTTCTTGAGGTAGGCGTCGCGAAGGCGGTCTTGCGCGAACTCGATCGGGGTTCGGTGGTACTCGTAGCTGTCGAGCTCGACGATCAGCTTCGTGCCAGGCCAGTGCATGTCCACCTCGTAGCCCTCGACCTCACCGTTCACCACCGGGGGCGGGATCCCGTACCTCGCGCACAGTGCGAGGAAGTCGGCTTCGAGGTCGGACCGGGTGCGGTAGGTCTGTGGGTGTATCGAGGTGATTACGTCGCGAAGGGCTTTGGTTCCCTTCCGTCCCGGATTCCTCTCCAGCAGTTGGTAGATCGCTCGGCGATTGAGCCAGCCAGCCCGCTCAGCTTGGTTCACCGCGCGGACGAGTTGCCGTTCCGTGGCCACACCTGCCAGGTCAAGCAGAGTCCGCGGCACGCTGGTGACCGGAATCCGGTCCCGCCGAGTCCGATCACCTGAACAGAGCTCTTTCAATCTGTGTGTCCTAATGGGCGTGGCGCCGCAGCGGTGCCCCGCCACGGACACATCGATAACGGCGCCCTGCTTGCGCAGGAGCCGCCACAGCTCCGCTGCGCTCCAATGGCTCAGCAAAGCATCGGAGCCACAAGCCAACACAGCCGCCATGAGCTCGCCTTCGCGAGACAGCCCGTAGTGGCCCACGGCATACACCCCTCGATACACCCGGTGGAAGCGCTTCGTAAGAACGGCGTGCTCAATCGCGCCGGAGCTGAATCCCAGGGCAATCAGCTGCTTGTACCCCACAACCCCGTGCTGTCGGACAGCCAACGCGGCGAGCCTTGACCACCGCGATCCATCCTGTCCTTGCATAACAGGGATAAGGTGGATCGCAAGGGATTTCGCCCCCTCGCCCGCTTCGATTTGCCCCCCGCCTGGGCTACAGCAGGTGCTCGAGTCCCACCGTGGGTGACTGCTCGAGCGTCGCTACCTTGCGGATCGCCAGCAGCACGCCGGGCATGAAGGACTCGCGGGAGATCGAGTCGTGGCGGATTGAGAGCGTTTGGCCGAGGCCGCCGAAGAGCACCTCCTGGTGCGC
>NZ_JBJMQP010000194.1:0-95861 GCF_045802625.1 Hyalangium sp.
CAGGCGCTGCGAGCCCAGGCCACCATGTCCGTGCTGCTGATGGGCGTGATTCCGTTCTACACGGCGTGGCTGCTGGGGACGGTGGTGGGCGTGTTCGACAATCCGGGCGCCGCGCTCTTCGCGGGCCTGGGCCTGCCGTTCGCCGTGGGCCTGCTGGGCATCCGCGCCGTGTACCGAGGCTTTTGTGATCTGGCCGAGCACCTGCCCATCACCCACAAGCGCCGGGGCCACTTCCTGCGGCGGCTGGTGCTGTGCTGGGGAGGTGTCTACACGGTGGTGGCGCCGGTGGCCCTCTATCGGCTGGGCGAGGCGCTCGGCGCGCGGCTGTGAACCCGCTCAACCCGCTGAACCCGCCGACGAGGCGAGGAGGATCCTCCCATGGGCGTCGTGGAGACCTGCATCCTGTATCTGTTGCTGGGCGGCGTGGTGGCGGTGGCGCTCGTGCTCCGGGCCGAGGGCAAGGGCCCGGGCTCGCGGGCGCTCCTCTTCGTGGCCGGAGTCTTCTTCTGGCCCGTGTACGCGCCGTTCCTGCTCGCGCCGGTGCGTCCGGCGGGGCAGCCAACTCCTCCGGCCCGAGCCGCGCAGTCCCGGCTGCTGGCGGCGGTGGGGCAGGTGGAGGGGCTCGCGGCGGACGTGCTGCGCCCCGAGGTGGCCCGGCTGCGCGGGCTGGTGGACGCGGTGGGGAAGATGGAGGCGCGGGTGGCGGAGATGGACGCGCTGCTGGCAACGCCCGAGTTCGACAAGGCCGCGGCCTCCGAGCAGCTCGAGGCCCTGTCCCGGCGCGGCCTGCCGCCCGAGGATCCGCGCGTGCAGAGCGTTCAGGCGCGGCTGCGGAACATGGAGCGGCTGGCGGCGATGCGCGAGCGGACGGCGGCGGACCTGGAGCGAGTGGTGCTGCAGCTGGAGGAGATGGGCTCTCGGCTGCAGCTGCTGAGGTTCGCGGGGAGGCCGGACGCGGAGCTGGTGGAGCTGCTCCAGTCGGTGGCCTCCAGCGTGGAGGAGGTGACCGAGGGGCTGCTGGCGGCGGGCTGACGGGCTCGGGTTCTGTCAGAGTGCGCCTGGAATGGGGCCTCTCTTCGCCTACAGCCTGGTGCCCGTCGTCTCGGTGGCCTTGCTGCTGTGCTTCACCGCCATGCTCCGAGCGCGGAATGCCCGGGGGCTGGCCTTCTACTGTCTGACGGTGGCGGCGTGGAGCGGCACGCTGCTGATGCTGTGCATGCCACGTACGGCGTGGCTGGGAGAGCGCCTCGTGTCGATGGGGACCTTCACGGCCGCGGGCTTCCTCCACGCGGCCTACAACGTCACGGGGCAGCGCTCGTACCGGCTGGTGGCGTTCGCCTATCTGGTGGCGCTCGGGCTGGTGGCGCTCGGCGCGGTGGAGCCCGGGGTGCTCTACGGGCCGCTGGCGATGACCCGAGGCCCCCTGTTCTGGCCGGCCATGGCGCTGGCGGTGGTGGCGGCGACGGTGCCGCTCGTCCACCTGGTGCGCGCGTACCGGGTGGCTCCCGCCGAGCGCCGCCCGTTGCTGCGCGGGGTGGGGATTGCCGGAGTGCTGACGTACTCGGGAGGCATCACCAACGCGCTGCTGCTCTCGGGCGGGTATGCGCTGCCTTTTGGCATGTACCTGGTGCTGGGCGGGCTGCTGGTGCTGGCGCAGGTGATTGGCGGGCACCAGGCGGAGAGCGAGCGGCGGCTGCTGGAGCGCAGCCTGTTGTACTCGGCGCTGGCGGCGGTGCTGTCCGCGGGGTTCCTGTTCGGAGTGTTGACGCTGATGGCGGGGAGCGGGCAGCCGTTCCTGCGCGAGTACCGGGTGGGAGCCTTCTTCCTGCTGGCGCTGGCGGCGCTGGCGTTCGAGCCGGTGCGGCAGGGCTTCCAGGAGTGGCTGGGGCGGCGGCTGTTCAAGGGCCGGGCGGCGGCGAGCCAGCTGGCCGAGGAGCTGGTGAAGCAGGAGGAGCGGGCGGATCAGGCGGCGCGGCTGGCGGAGCTGGGGCAGTTCACGTCGGCGGTGGCCCACGAGGTGCGCAACCCGCTGGGAGTGCTCGCGGCGCACCTGAAGCTGCTGGAGCGCAAAGGGACGGATCCAGAGGCGCTCACGGCGATGCGCGAGCAGATAGACAGAGCGAGCCACTTCGTGGACGAGCTGTTGCGCTATGGCCGCCCGAGGCCCCTGGAGCTGCGGCGAGTGGACCTGCGGGCCACGGTGGCGCTGGCGTACTCGACGGCGCGGCAGGGGTTGGGGGCGCTGGCGCCGGAGGCAGTCTTCGAGCAGCCGGAAGGGGAGGGGCTGGAGCTGGAGGCGGATCAAGCACAGCTCTCCCAGGTGTTGGTAGTGCTCCTTGAGAACGCCCTGCTGACGCTGAGGGACGTGCCGGCACCGAAGCTGCGGGTGAGCTGCACGCAGGCGGGGGAGCGGGTGCGGGTGGTGGTGGAGGACAACGGGCCGGGAATCGCGCCGGAGCTGTTGCCGCGCCTGTTCCAGCCCTTCGTCACGGGGCGCAAGCGCGAGGGGCCACGGCCTGGCACAGGGCTGGGGTTGGCCATCGCGCGGGGAATCGTGGAGCGCCACGGTGGGCGTATCTCGGCGGGCCGCGCGGAGTGGGGAGGCGCGCGCTTCGAGGTGGAGTTGCCGAAGGCGCAGTCCGTGCTGGCCGCCGCGACAAAAGATCGAGAGGCTGCTGCGAACCCTCTATGAGGAAAGGGTACACCCCCAAAGTAGTGTTTATGACGCGGGCTGTTGTAGCCATGCTGGCCGCCGCTGTCATAGCGGCTCTGATGGTGACTCCCGCGGTGGTGTTCGCCTGCGATTGCAAGGGGATGACCTGGACCTGGCGGCGGCACATTGTGGACGTCGACCATGTGGGCTCAGACAGCATCACCAATCCCTACCAGGGAGATACGTCCTGCGCGGCGTCCCTACCCACGATGTCCCGGAGCTGAACAGCGCGCTGGCGGTCACTCTTGGGGTGCAGTCCGATTATGGGGAGGGCGATCTCGGTGTCTTCGCCGAGTTGGTCGCCGCAGACGGGAGCGTCGTCTCGAGGACCGTGGTCTCCGCGCCCGCTCGCGTGGGCGTCAACGAGGTGGAACTGCGCTTCCGCGCGGAGGACATCTACCGGTCGAGGGCGGACGGGCCCTATACCCTGCGTAATGTGCGGCTCCTAGACGAGCGGAATGCTCCGCTGCTGAGCCAGGAGATCGAGCTGGCCTACACGACGCAGGCCTACTCGTATCTCAGCTTCGCTCCCACGCTTGGGACACCGGCTGTGTTCCTCGAGGGACCGTTCCGTGTCAGTGCCGGTGACACCCTGCTGCTGACGGCGACGGGGATCGATCCAGAGGGGGAGCCGCTCAGCTACGCGTGGGATCTCAATGACGATGGGAATTTCGAGATCTCGGGGCAGTCGGTGCCTTTCACGACGTCAAGCCAGGATCCGGCCGGGCTCCGGACAGTCCGTGTGAGGGTGGTCGATCCGGCGGGGAATATGGCTGTCGGTGAGACTCAGGTCGAGGTGTTCCGTGGGAGCACGAACCGGCCGCCCGTGGCGCGCTGCCATGATGTGACGGTGCCGGCGGATCCAGTGTGTGGGGCGAGGGACTCCGTGGATGACGGCTCGTACGATCCGGACGTGGGGGATACCTTCCAGTGTGTGCAGACCCCCGGGAAGCCTGACTCGACGGGAGCGCGACGGGTGACGCTGACGTGCACGGACGCCGCAGGCCTGTCGTCCTCGTGCGAGGCGACGGTGACAGTAAAGGAGTGGGGGCCGCTCACGCTGGCGCTCAACGGGGACAGCGAGATGACGCTCGAGTGCGGTGTGGACACCTGGAGTGATCCTGGCACGCAGGCGTGGGACACGTGCGGACCTCTCGACGTGCACCGGTACAACTCGGGACAGGATCCATATGGGCCGGGCCCCAACGTACACGCCGAGGGGACCTACTCGGTCCAGTACATCGCCTGGAGTGCCACTGGGCAGACGGTGAGCGCCCTCCGGACGGTGCACGTGGACGATCGGACCGCTCCAACGCTGAAGTTGAAGGAGCCTGATCACATGACGCATCAGTGCGGCAGCGCGTGGGTGGACCCAGGAGTGGAGGCGACGGACGCGTGCTACGGCGACGTGGCGCCCACCGTGGTGCGAGCAGGGGACTATGTGAATGGCTGGGTGCCGGGCGTGTACACCGTGCGGTACCTGCTGACGGACAGTGGAGGCAACAGCGCTCCGCCTGTCACCCGTACCGTGGAGGTGGGGGCCTGCCCCTGGTGAGGCGCTGTTAGGCTTGAACTCAGGGCTCGGACGCTTTCGACCCCTGAGCACGTCGAGGGTGACGGGCACCCAGCCCCGAGGGAGTGCAGTGGCGAATAGGAGGGGCCACGCACCATCGCGGGGCCTCAACGCGCCCGAGGAGTGCTACCTTCCTTCCATGTCCCGCTGGTTCAACACCGCTGGCCCATGCAGGCCGGACTACCACTACATGCTCCCGGCGATGCGACGCCTGCCGGAGGTTCGCCGCCTCATCGATCAGGAGGGTTACTTCGTCGTTCATGCTCCTCGACAGGTAGGCAAGACGACGGCCCTGCTCTCGCTTGCCCAGGAGCTGACCTCAGAGGGGCGTTTCATTGGCGCTCTCCTGTCCATGGAGGTGGGGGCCGCGTTCCCGGAGGACGTCGGTGCCGCTGAAGCCGCCGTGCTCGATAGCTGGAAGAGCGCGGCGCGTGCCCAGCTCCCACCCGAATTGTGTCCGCCACCTTTCACGGATGCACCTGCGGGCCGTCGCACGGGGGCCGCCCTTGAGGCCTGGGCCCAGGCTGCTCCGAAGCCCTTGGTCGTCTTCCTGGATGAAATCGACGCGCTCCGTGGCGACACGTTGATCTCCATCCTCCGTCAGCTCCGAGACGGCTACCGCAACCGTCCTCAGCTCTTCCCCGCCTCGCTTGCGCTCATCGGTCTGCGGGATGTGCGTGACTACAAGATGGCCTCGGGCGGCAGCGACACGCTCGGCACCTCCAGCCCCTTCAACATCAAGGTCGAGTCCCTCACCCTGCGCAACTTCACCCGGGACGAGGTGGCCGAGCTCTACGCCCAGCACACCGCCGATACCGGGCAGCCCTTCCTCCCCGAGGCTGTCGATCGGGCCTTCTACTGGACGCAGGGCCAGCCTTGGCTGGTTAATGCCTTGGCTCGGCAGATCGTGGAGAACCTGGTGCCCGACAGTGCCCAGGCCCTCACCGCCGCCCATGTGGACGCCGCCAAGGAGATCCTCCTCCGCCGCCAGGACACCCACCTGGACAGCCTCGCCGAGCGCTTGAGAGAGCCGCGCGTGCGCCACATCCTCGAGCCCATCCTCGCCGGGCTCACCCTAGGCAATGTGCCCGAGGATGATGTGCGCTTCGCCCAGGATCTTGGCCTGGTGCGTATGGCGGAGGCCGGGGGGCTGGAGGTCGCCAATCCGCTGTATCGCGAGATCGTCCCCCGCGTGCTGGCGAATACGGCCTTTGCCTCGCTGCCGCAGCAGCCTGTCACCTGGCGGCGCGCGGATGGACGGCTGGACATGGACCGCCTCATGGAGGCCTTTCTCTCCTTCTGGCGGCAACACGGCCAGCCCCTGCTGAGCACGGCGCCCTACCACGAGGTCGCGCCGCACCTGGTCCTCATGGCCTTCCTGCACCGTGTGGCCAACGGCGGCGGAACGCTGGAGCGCGAGTACGCCATCGGCATGGGGCGCATGGACTTGTGCCTGCGCTATGGCCCCGACACGCTGGCCCTCGAGCTGAAGGTGTGGCGCGACGGCGAGAAAGATCCGCTGGACGAAGGGCTGAGGCAGTTGGACGGCTATCTGGCGGGCCTGGGGCTCGACAGCGGCTGGCTGGTCATCTTCGATCGGCGCAGCGGACAGCCCCCGATCTCCGAGCGCACCCTCGCCACCCGTTCCCTGACGCCCGCTGGGCGCCGTGTCGCCGTGGTGCGCGCCTGAGGGACGGGGCTGAACGGTCAGGCCCGCGGCTCTTTTCCAGGCTGTGCGGGGAACCTTTCGTCATGATCCGAGGTCGTACTGGCCTCCGCAAAGAGACGGAAGGAGCAACATGCGTCACAGCACCCCGTGGATCCTGGCTGCGCTGCTGAGCACGTATGTGGCGCAAGGCGCCGAGAACAAGGGGGAAGGGCGTTCGGGGGCCCTGTCGCTCAAGACCGAGCGGGTGGTGGTCTTCAAGGACGGGTATGCCCTGCTCGTGAAGCAGGCGGAGGCCGTCGCGGACTCGCGGGGCGTCACGTTCACGGAGGAGGTGCCGGACACCGCCGTGCTCGGCACGTTCTGGGCCTGGAGCGACCACGGGCCCGCCCTGCGCTCCATGCGCGCGGAGTGGCGCGAGCAGGAGGTGGAGCGAGAGGAGCGCGGCACCTGCACGGACCCGGCCTCCATCCTCGACGCGAACCCCGGCAAGCGCGTCACCGTCGAGCTCGAGGGCGCGACGCTGACGGGGACTGTCGTCCTGATTCCCATGACGGCGGCCTCTGTTCCCGAGCAGGAGAGCTCCGCGCGCCCGGCCCCGCTCGGGTCCGCCAGTGTCGTGGTGCCCCCCGCGCTGGGACAGGTGATTGCCCTCTCCGTGCCCGAGCGGGGGACGGTGGTGCTCGCCGGGAAGGACATCCGCCGCGTGTCCGGCGCGGAGCTCTCGCTGGAGTGCAAGAGGAAGGTGCGAGTCACCGAGCGGCGCAAGCGGCTCTCGTTCGACTTCGGGGCCGAGGCCGCCGGGAAGGCCCTCTCGGTGCGGCTCGTCTACTTCACGCCGGGCCTCCGCTGGATCCCCACCTACCGGCTCGAGACGAAGAAGGCGGGAGAAGGAGCACTCGCGCTCCAGGCGGAGCTCGTGAACGAGCTGGAAGACATCCGTGGGGCGCCGTTTGATCTCGTCGTGGGGGTGCCGAACTTCCGCTTCCGGGACATTGCCTCTCCCCTGTCCCTGGAGAGCGTCCTGCGCAACGCGCTGACCCAGGCGGCGCCCTCGCTCATGAACTCGGCGGGCCCGATGGACAACGCCCTGTTCACGCAGCGCGCGGGCGAGTGGCGGGGCGGTGCAGCCGGTGACGAGCAGGGCGACGCCCCACGGATTCCGGACTTCGGTGGGCCGGCCGAGTCACCCGACTTCTTCATCCACCCGCTCGCGGCGATGGAGCTGCCCAAGGGCTCGCGCGCCGTCGTCCCGCTGTGGCGCGAGGACGTGAAGACGCAGGATCTCTACACGCTGGATGTGCAGGTCCACCGCAACGAGGGCGACGCGGACACCGTCCAATACGGGAACTCGAGGAGCTCCATGGGGAGTCCGTCCCCGCTGCGGCTCGCGCGGGCGGAGGTGTGGCACCAACTGGAGCTGAAGAACGGTACGCAGTACCCGTGGACCACGGGCCCGGTGCTGGTGATGCGCGAGCAGGTGCCGCAGGCCCAGGAGCTGCTCACCTACACGCCCCGAGGGGGCGACACGCTGGTTCCGCTCACGGTCGCCACGGACGTGCGGGCCCTGCACGAGGAGGTGGAGCTGGAGCGCAAGCAGAACGCGCTGCAGAGCAACCGGAACAGCTATGCGCTCATCCGGAAGAAGGGGACGATCACGTTGACGAACCCGCGCGCCGAGCGCACGCCGCTGCGGATCCGGCTGTCCACCGGGGGCAAGGTGAACGAGGTGACGGGCGATGGCCGGGCGAAGGTGGATGATTTCCGGCCCGAGGACTGGGGTGGCAACGGGCTGGCGGCCGTCAACAGCCACAGCGAGATCGAGTGGACGCTCACGCTCGAGCCGGGCGGGCACAAGACGCTCACCTATGAGGTCAGCTTCTGGCGCTGAAGGCGAGAGTCAGCCTCCGCAGCGCGTCCCGAGACATCATCCCAGTCCAGCCCGAAGCGGGTGAGGTACTTCTTCAGCCGGTCCGCGTCGTTGGTGCTCTGCTTGCGCGCGCGTGACTGCGCGAACAGCACGCGCCCGGCCTCCGAGAGCGAGCGCGACTGCCGGCACACGGCGATGGCATCCGCGAGCTGCACCCGATCAAACCGGTCCAGCTCCGCCGCCAGCTCGGCACCCAGCACCTCCGCCACCAGGTCCACCGAGCTCGCGGTCGCCGCCAGAGCTGGGCCCTTCGTCCACTGCGCTCGCAGCCGGGTAAGCTCCTCGTCCACGTCCTCCCGCGTAATCCGCCCTCCAGAGGCCAGCGTCGCCATGCGCAGCACCGCCGCATTCAGGTCCCGGAAGTTCCCGCTCCAGCGGGCCTCGGGCGACGTGGCGAAGCGCAGGAAGTGCTCCTGCGCCTCCTTGTTCATCGTCACCCGCAGGCCCAGCTCTTGCGAGGCCTGGTCCAGCTCGTAGAGCAGGTTGGGAGGAATATCCTCGGGGCGCTCGCGCAGCGCGGGCAGCCGGAACGTCCACAGGTTGATGCGCGCCAGCAAGTCCTCTCGGAAGCGCCCGCGCTCCACCTCCACCTGCAAGTCCCGGTTCGTGCCGGCGATGAGCTGGAAGTCGCTCTCCACCTCCTTGTCCGAGCCCACCGGCAGGAAGCGCTTGTCCTCCAGGGCTCGCAGCAGCATGGCCTGCTCGTCCGCGCCCAGCTCGCCAATCTCGTCCAGGAACAGCACGCCCCCGTTCGCCTGCCGCAGCAGGCCCAGCCGGTCATTCACCGCTCCCGTGAACGCTCCCTTCACGTGCCCGAACAGCGCGGACATGGCCGCGTCCCCGCGCAGCGTCGCGCAGTTGAGATCCACGAACGGCCCGCTCACCTGCCTCCGCGCCTTCTTCAGCGTGTAGATGCGCCGCGCGAGCTGGGACTTGCCCGCTCCCGTGGGCCCCGTCATCAGCAGCGGCGCCCGAGACTGGATGGCCACCTGCTCAATCCGCTCGATGAGCCGGTTGAAGGCGGCGTTGCGCGTGTCGATGCCCGCCTTGAGGAAGGACAGGGCCTCGCGCTGCTCCTGCTCGAAGCGCGCCGCCAGCTTGTCGTACTTCGACAGATCCAGATCGATGAGGGTGTGGGCCCCCACGCCGCCCAGCCCCTTGTCCCGTGCCGCCGGCGGCGAGGTCTGCACCAGCCGCCCAGGAAAGTGCCGGCTCTCCACCAGCAGGAACATGCAGATCTGCGCGATGTGCGTCCCCGTGGTGATGTGGACGAGGTAGTCCTCCTGCTCGGGCTGGAACGGATAGCTGCGCGCGTAGTCGAGCAGCGCCCCGTACACCTGCTCCAAGTCCCACGGGTTCTGGATGTCCACCACCGCGCCCCGCACCTCCGTCTCTGGAGACACCTGGCGGATGTCCTCCGTCACCGTCGCCGCGAGCACCCTCGCCGAGGGCGGATAGAGCAGCTCCAGCCGGTTCACCAGCAGGTCCTCCTGCTGGCACAGCGCCACCGTGGGGCGCCACTTCTCCCACCGCCTCGGCCCCTGCCCCTGATCGAGCACGGTCCCAAGCATCCCGAACACCACCGTCCTGCGCGCCTGAGCCTTCGCCATATGGATAAGGACTTTATCTCATGGGATAGGAAACCAGCCAGCCAGGAGAGCGCTCCCCTCGGAGAGCGGGTTGGCATGCCGGCTGCTCTACCGCCTCGCGTGCCCGGCACATGGGTTGGGCGAACAAACGGAAGGCAAGGCCATGCAGCGCAACTACGAGGTGCTGTCGGACGAGTCGGGGAAGAACCCCATCAAGGCGTGGACGGTCGGCGTCCCCTTCGAGGACGAGGCGAAGAAGCAGCTCAAGAACCTCGCGGGCCTGCCCTTCATCCACAAGTGGATCGCCGCGATGCCGGATGTGCACCGCGGGTACGGTGCCACGGTCGGCTCCGTGGTGCCCACGGTGGGCGCCATCATCCCCGCGGCGGTGGGAGTGGACATCGGCTGTGGGATGATCGCGGTGCGCACCACGCTGCGCGCCGAGCAGCTCCCGGACAACCTGGCCCCCGTGCGCTCCGCCATCGAGCGCGCCGTGCCGCACGGCCGTACCGACAACGGCGGCCGTAACGATCGCGGCGCGTGGCAGGACGCACCCGCCCTGCACCGTGAGGCGTGGGCTCGGCTGAAGCCCGGCTATGACGCCATCCTCGAGAAGCACCCGCGGCTGGGCCGTGGGCCGGACCTGGGCCACCTCGGGACGCTCGGGACGGGCAACCACTTCATCGAGCTGTGCCTGGACGAGTCCCAGAACGTGTGGGTGATGCTGCACTCCGGCTCGCGCGGGGTGGGTAACCGGATTGGGAGCCACTTCATCGAGCTGGCCAAGGAGGACATGCGCCGCTTCTTCATCCACCTGCCGGACGCGGATCTGGCGTACCTGCCGGAGGGCACGGAGCACTTCCAGGACTACGTGAAGGCGGTGGAGTGGGCGCAGGACTACGCGGCCACCAACCGGCAGCTCATGTTGGACTCGGTGGTGCACGCGCTGCGGGCCTCGCAGCTGCTGCCGGCCTTCGGGCTGACGGACGCGGCGGTGAACTGCCACCACAACTACGTGGCGCGCGAGCACCACTACGGGAAGAATTGCTTCGTGACGCGCAAGGGCGCGGTGCGGGCGCGCGAGGGAGACCTCGGGATCATCCCCGGCAGCATGGGGGCGCGCTCGTACATCGTCCGCGGGAAGGGGAACCCGGAGGCGTTCGACTCGTGCAGCCACGGCGCGGGCCGGGTGATGTCTCGCGAGGCGGCGAAGAAGCGCTTCACGCTCGAGGACCACGCCAAGGCGACGGCGGGGATCGAGTGCCGCAAGGACGTGGATGTGATTGACGAGACGCCGGGTGCGTACAAGCCGATTGACGCGGTGATGGCGGCGCAGGCGGACCTGGTGGACGTGGTGCACACGCTGCGTCAGGTGGTGTGCGTGAAGGGTTAGGGGTATTCGAGGCGCCCGCTCCCTCCGAGACCGACTCCATCGGTCGCTAGGTTGGGGGAGCGGGCGCCGCTATTTTGGACGCCGAGGGACTTGCCATGGTGCGCATTGACGGTTCGAAGGGAGAGGGCGGCGGCCAGGTGCTGCGCACGTCGCTGGCGTTGTCGCTGGTGACGGGCACGCCGTTCCAGATGGTGAACATCCGCGCGGGGCGGCAGAAGCCGGGGCTCTTGCGGCAGCACCTGACGGCGGTGAAGGCGGCGGCGGAGGTGGGCGCGGCGGAGGTGGCGGGGGCGGAGCTGGGCTCGCGAGAGCTGACGTTCCAGCCGCGGGCGCTGTCGGCGGGGAACTACTTCTTCGCGGTGGGCACGGCGGGGAGCGCGACGCTGGTGCTGCAGACAGTGCTGCCGGCGCTGATGGTGGCGAGCGGCCCGTCCACGCTGGTGCTGGAGGGCGGGACGCACAACCCGCTGGCGCCGCCGTTCGACTTCCTGGAGAAGGCGTACCTGCCGCTGGTGCGGCGCATGGGGCCGAAGGTGGAGGCGGTGCTGGATCGGCACGGCTTCTTCCCGGCGGGAGGAGGGAAGTTCCGGGTGAAGGTGGAGCCCGCGCCGCTGAAGCCGTTGACGCTGCTGGAGCGGGGGGCGGTGAAGCGGCGGCAGGCGACGGCGCTGATCGCGCAGATTCCGTTCGACGTGGCGAAGCGGGAGCTGGCCACGGTGGAGCAGGAGCTGAAGTGGAAGCCGCACGAGCTGCGGACGGAGGAGCTGAAGCGCTCGCAGGGGCCGGGCAACGTGCTGTGGCTGGAGGTGGAGAGCGAGCACGTGACGGAGGTGTTCACGGCCTTCGGGGAGCGGGGCGTGAGGGCGGAGGAGGTGGCGGGCAATGCGGTGGAGAAGGTGAAGCGCTATCTGGACGCGGAGGTGCCGGTGGGCGAGCACCTGTGCGATCAGCTCCTGCTGCTGCAGGCCCTGGCGAAGGGCGGCACGTTCCGCACGCTGCCGCTGGACGGGCACGCACAGACGCAGCTCGAGACGTTCAAGCACTTCCTGGACGTGAAGGTGGACGTCCGGGAGGTGTCACCCGAGATGCGCGAGGTCGAAGTGCGCGGATGAGCCAGGTCCGGGTACTCCTGCCAGGCGACGGTCAGCGGCATGTCAGATCTTTGCCGTCGTCATGGCGGCGCTGCCCCAGGTGGTGCGCCAGCGCGCTTTCACGGCCGTGAGCCCCACCAGCGCGATGATGGCCAGGCCCGCGAAGAGGGTCAGGCCGAGCTGGTACGAGCCCGTGAGCTGCTTCGTGTAGCCCAGGCTGGCGGCGAGATAGAAGCCGCCAACGCCGCCGGCCATGCCGACCAGCCCGGTCATCACGCCGATCTCGTGGCGGAAGCGCTGCGGCACGAGCTGGAACACGGCGCCATTGCCGGTACCCAGCGACAGCATCGCGCACACGAACACGACGACCGCGGCGACCGCCGACTTCAGCCCGAAGCTGGCGGCCAGCAGGAACAGCGCGGCGAGGAAGTACATCATCGACAGCGCGCGGATGCCGCCGATGCGGTCCGCCAGCCAGCCGCCGAATGGGCGCACCAGCGAGCCGGCCAGCACGCAGGCCGCGGTGAAGTAACCCGCCTGTACCGGCGACAGGCCGTACTCCGAATTGAAATAGATCGTCAGTGACGAAGCCAGCCCCGAAAAGCCGCCGAAGGTCACGCTGTAGAAGAACATGAGCCCCCATGCGTCCCTGTCTTTGAGCACCTGCAGGTATTCCAGCATGGACTTGGGCGCTGGCGCTGAAGGCGCATCCTTGGCGAACACGAGGTAGACGATCAGGGCCACGCCGAGCGGAAGCAGGCACAGGCCCAACACGTTCTGCCAGCCGAAAGCGATCGCCAGCGACGGCGCGAACAGCGCGGCGAACGCGGTGCCGGAATTGCCCGCGCCGGCGATGCCCAGCGCTGTGCCCTGGTGCTCGGGCGGGTAGCAGCGCGACGCCAGCGGCAGCGCCACCGCGAAGGCTGCGCCCGCCACGCCGAGCAGCAGGCCGAGCAGCAGCATGCTGCCGTAGCTCTGCAGCGTGCCCAGCCAGGCCCACAAAAGGCCGCCGATCACGATGACCTGGCCGATCACGCCAGCGCGCTTCGGCTTCAAATGGTCGACCAGCACGCCCATGGCGATGCGCAGCAGCGCGCCAGCCAGCAGCGGCGTGGCCACCATTAGGCCTTTCTGCGAAGCGGAGAGGCCGAGATCCTTCGCGATCTGGATCGCCAGCGGCCCGAGGATGACCCAGACCATGAAGCTGAGGTCGAAGTAGAAAAACGCGGCCAGCAAAGTCGGCGTATGGCCGGCCTTCCAGAAGGAAGTCTTCTGCATGGATGCTCCGGTGAGGTGAGTGAGGTGGATCCCACCCGAAAATTCGGACTTTAAATGAACCGGGAAGATCCGGCGGGTGCCTCGTTCCTTGTCCAGACCGCGGAGCTGCTCCCCTCGATAGGGGGCACTCCCTTCCGTTTTCTCTGTCTGGAGGCACTTATGAAGAACTGGTTCATGTTCGCTGTCGCTGCATCGCTCGTCGCCTGTGGTCCCCAGGAGTCCGACTCGCTGCTCGCGGAGGGGGCCAGTGGCTCGGCCGATCCGGGCTCGGCCGTCGCCGTGGGCAAGCCCGTGCCGGTGGCTCCCCCCGTTCAGCCCGGCGTGACGATGGGCTCGGAGCTCCCTCCCAAGCCGCGGCTCTCTCCGGGGATGCGCTCCGCGGCTACCACCTGGACGGTGAAGATGAGCGCCACCTCCTCCTATCTCTGGCCCACGCAGTACACCACGCTCACCGCTACCGCGAGCGCGGACGTCGGCCCCACGCCCTATTACATCCGCATCTGGGATGGGCAGTCCGGCACCTTCGTCGCCAGCTGCGGCGCGGGCACCACGTGCTCGGCCTCGGTGACTCGGCCTACCATCACGTTCACTTCGTTCGTGGCCCTCATCGAGGACTCGTCGGGGTACCTGCAGGCCTCGTCGTTCGACTATGACGTGTACTGGCACGGGGGCGAGCTGGCCCTGTCCGCCACCAACACCGTGGCGATTGGCTCCAGCGCCACGGTGACGGCCACCACCAACCAGGACGTTGGGCCTTCACCGTTCTACGTCGAGATCTTCGACGCCACGGCCGGAACCCTGCTCAAGAGCTGCGGCTTTGGCACCTCGTGCAGCGTCCAGGTCAGCCAGTCGGCGGCCAGCACGCACGCCTACAAGGCCTTCCTCTCGCAGAGCAGCGCCACCTTCCCGCCGGCAGGAGTCCAGGAGTCCACGCCGCTCAGCTACGTCACCTGGGCCACCCCCGGCTGGTCCGTCAGTCTGAGCGCGCCCGCGACTACCTCCCCGACGGTGACCGTGACGGCCACCACCAACGCCAACGTCGGCCCCACGCCGTACTACATCCAGATCTACGATGAGGCCGGCACGCGGGTGGGGCTCTGCGGTTATGGCACCACCTGCTCGGTGCAGTTCCAGCCCAACGCAGGCAACAGCCACCTGGTCGCGTTCGTCGCCCCCTCCAGCACGACGATGCCGCCTGCCGATGCGCAGGCTGCCTCCAACACCGTCACCGCCACGGTGATCCCCACGCCTCGATAAGGCAGGCGCCTCGCTCCAGGCCATTCACCTACATGGTGGTGGCCTGGAGCAGTATGTCGGCAACTCACTTGCAGCGGACTGGTATCGACTTCTGATTGGTCAGAACCCGGGGCGCTTGGCCCAGGGGGATCGAGTAGACTGCCAGGGTTTGAATTCCTATGCCGACCCAATAGGTAGGCATCAGAATCATTCCCATGGACTCCAGCCCCTCTTCCCAGGAAGTGGATCCCGCCTACTTGCCGCCGGGCACTCGCGTAGGTCCCTGGTGCGTTCGAGGCTGGGGTGGACGGGGGGCCTACGGCACCGTCTACCGGGTGGAGCGTGAAGGCCACGAGCAGGACGGCTCGTTTGCCCTCAAGCTGGCCCACTTCTCCCGAGATCCGCGCTTCACTCGCGAGGTGGAGCTGCTCTCGCGCATTCAGCACCCTCATGTGCCCCGACTGAAAGACCATGGCGTGTGGCACCACCGCTCCGGCGCCTTCCCGTACGTGGTGATGGAGTGGATAGAGGGCACGCCGCTGTACGAGTGGGCCGAGGGGCACGACCTCACGGGGCGCCAGGCGCTGCGAGTGCTGGCGCAGATGGCTCGGGCGCTGGAAGCCACGCATGCCGCCGGGGCTGTGCACCGCGACGTCAAAGGCGACAACATCTTGGTGCGGCTGGCGGATGCACACCCCTTCCTCACGGACTTTGGGGCCGGGCACTTCCGAGGCGCGGCCACCCTCACTTCTCGGCTGCTGCCTCCCGGCACCGCCGCCTATCGCAGCCCGGAGGCCTGGGCCTTCGTTCACGCCTTCGCTCGCCACCCCACGGTCCACTACCCGGCCAGCGCTTGCGATGATCTGTTCGCGCTGGGCGTCACCGCGTACCGGCTGGTGACGAGGCTGTACCCACCCCCCACGCACCCTCAGGAGAGGGACGCCGAGGTGTGGAGGGAAGGGGGGCCCGGGCCTCACGCGCCGCGGTTGCTCAATTCCCAAGTGGGGCCGGAGCTGGACGCGCTCATCCTTCGCCTGCTGTCCATCGCTCCGGTCGAGCGGTTCAATGGCCAGGCTCGGGAAGCCGCCGAGGCGCTGGAGCAGGCCGAGCGCAGCGCGGGGCCCGAGGCGGACCTGCCCCTGTTTCCCAGAGAGGCTTCTTCTGCTACCGCCGCGAGAGCCGCGAGCCCGAGGCCCGCCGCGAGCGAACCGCCGCCCGCACCTCGCCCTGCCCGAAGCGCAGGGCCAGCCCCCATGCGTGCGCGTGCTCCTGCTGCCGCGCCCGCTCGGGTGAGGCGAGTCGTGCTGGCTGCATGTGTGGTGCTGCTCGCCGCGCTGGCAGGGATGTCATCGCATCAGGGGCCGCAGGAGGCGCAGCTCCTCCGAGCCACGGATGCCTGCGAGGGTGGCAGCGCCGCCGTAGGGGACAGCGGACTGGATTTTCCCATCGCCATGCTCTCCACCGAGCTTCCGGACACATGCATGCCGGTGGTGGGGCTGCGCATGCCCGACGGCCCTTTTCCCGGCCAGCGCACGCCCCCGTGCTCCAAGGGAGGCGAGGAAGAGATTCGTGGAGGGTGCTGGTACGGGCTGCGAAATCTTGCGCCCCCGTGCAAGGACGACGCCTACGAATGGCAGGGGGCCTGTTACCTGCCTTCCTACCCTCCACGACGCCGATCCACGTCGGGATCGCCGTAGCGCAGCGCTGAGGTGCAAACGCGAGGCAGGGGTTTCCAGGCGCTTTCACTCACGGCCACACCTGTTCATGTGGACTTGTTCCAGTTTGGTGGCTCTCCGCTGGCTGGTGGCGCATGGCGCAAACCTGTCTGACTGTCTGACAGGTTCTGGAAGGTTGCAGCCAGCAGGGACTTCCTCGTGGGCTCAGGCTCAGGCTTGCCCACCTTGAGTAAGGGAGCCACACAATCCGGTTACGATGCGGGCATGTCCCGCACTCCACCCCCCACCGGGCGCGTCCCGTATTCCGGCATCTGGCTCGAAAGCTTCAGCCTGACGCCCGTTCCTGGCGGTGCGCTCCTCGCTGGCGGACAGGAGTGGCACCCGGATGGCATCGGAGCCACGACTCGCGTGACCGGCGCGGCGTCGTTCTTCGACGCCTCGAAGCAGGAGTGGATCCCACTGCCGCCACTGCCCTTTGCCCGTCAAGACCATGCGGCGGTGGCGCTGAAGGATGGGCGTGTGCTCCTCGTGGGAGGGCGTACCCACGAGAACCCAGAGCTGAAAGACACCGTCTCCTGGGAGCCCGACACCCGGCGCTTCCGCGAGGGGCCTCCGCTCCTGGAGGCGCGTTCCCGTCCTGTCGCGCGTGCGCTGCCCGATGGCTCGGTGCTGGTGCTGGGCACCGAGTTCGATGACGACCTGGAGCGCGGCACCCGGGCGGAGTTGCTCCGTCCCGGAGCCAGCGCCTGGGAGCCCGCGGGGCAGACGGTGCGCATCTACCACGTCGGGCCCGTGTGCCTGAGCGGCCAGCAGGTGATCATCGCGGGAGGCCGGGACAACGGCATGGGCTTCGCCATCATCGAAGGCACGCACTACGCGCCGCCGCTCGAGCAGAGCACCGAGCTCTGGGAGCCCGAGGGCCGCACCTGGCGGACGGCGGCAGGGGCGCTCCTGGAGCCACGGGAGGAGGCCCAGGGCGTCACGCTCTCGGATGGACGCATCCTCATCGTCGGCGGCTGGCACCAAGGCCAGCTCCTGACCACCGCGGAGCTGTGGGATCCGCGCACCGAGCGCTGGAGCCCCGCGGGCTCACTCTCCACGCCACGCTCCAGCTTCGCGCTGACCGCTCTGCCGGACGGACGGGCGGCAGTGTCTGGCGGGCTCGGTTCAGGCCCCTTCGAGGCCACGAAGTCCGTCGAGCTCTGGGATCCCCAGAGCCACACCTGGTCCGTGGGCCCACCGCTCGCGCAGGCCCGCGCGGGTCATCTGCTTGCCCCGGTGGGCCCGGGCGTCTTCCTGGTGGTGGGCAACTACCGTCCCACCCCCGAGGCGCCTCCCGAGACGACCTGGGAGCTGTGGCAGCCCCTCCCGTGACGATAGGCCCTCACGCATTCAGTGCCGCGGCGTGGTGGCGCAGGTGGTCCTCCATGAAGGTGGAGACGAAGTAGTAGCTGTGGTCGTAGTCCTCCTGGGTGCGCAGCGTGAGGGGCTGCCCCGCGGCCGCGCAGGCTTGCTGGAACAGCTCCGGGTGGAGCTGCTCCGTGAGGAACTTGTCCCGAGTGCCCTGATCCACCAGCAGCGGCGGCAGGGGCGCGTGCTGCTTGCGCAGCAGCTCGCTGGCATCCCACTCCTTCCAGGCCTGCGAGTCCGCGCCGAGGTACACGCTGAACGCCTTCTTCCCCCAGGGGCTCTGCATGGGCGCGGAGATGGGAGCGAACGCGGACACGGAGCGGTAGCGCCCGGGCTGGCGCAGCGCGCAGACGAGCGCCCCGTGGCCTCCCATGGAGTGGCCGAAGATGCCCTCCCGGTCCTCGCGTGCGGGCAGGTTCGCGTTCACCAGCGCCGGCAGCTCCCGGGTGGCATAGGTGAACATGCGGTAGCGCGAGGACCAGGGCGCCTGCGTGGCGTCCACGTAGAAGCTGGCTCCCACGCCAAAGTCCCAGGACTCGCTCTCGCCGGGGAAGCCCGCGCCCCGAGGGCTCGTGTCCGGCGACACCAGCATCACCCCCAGCTCCGCGGCCGCTCGCTGCGCGCCCCCCTTGGCGAAGAAGGTCTCCTCCGTGCAGGTGAGCCCCGCCAGGTAGTAGAGCACCGGCACCTTGCGCGTGGCCGCCTGGGGCGGAACGTAGACACCAAAGCGCATCTCCCCTCCGCAGGCCTCCGAGGGGTGGCGATAGAAGCTCAGCGTCCCGCCAAAGCACCGTTGCTCGGACACCAGCGTCAGCGGAGCCGTCATGAGTACTTCACCACGCTGCGGATGGACTCGCCCCGGTGCATCATGTCGAACGCCTCGTGGATGCCCTCCAGCGGCATCGTGTGGGTGATCAGCGGATCGATCTGGATCTTCCCCTCCATGTACCAGTCCACGATCTTCGGCACATCCGTGCGCCCGCGCGCCCCGCCGAACGCCGAGCCCTTCCACACGCGCCCCGTCACCAGCTGGAAGGGCCGCGTGCGGATCTCCTGCCCCGCGGCCGCCACGCCGATGATGATGCTCTCGCCCCAGCCCTTGTGGCAGCACTCCAGCGCTTGCCGCATCGTGTCCACGTTGCCAATGCACTCGAAGCTGTAGTCCGCGCCGCCCCGGGTGAGCTCCACCAGGTGCTTCACCAGCTCGGAGCCCACCTCGCGCGGGTTCACGAAGTGGGTCATGCCCAGCTTCTCGGCCAGCGCCTTGCGCGCGGGGTTGAGGTCCACGCCGACGATCATGTCCGCGCCCACCATGCGAGCGCCCTGCACCACGTTCAGCCCAATGCCGCCCAGGCCAAACACCACCACCTTGCTGCCGGGCTGCACCTTCGCCGTGTACACCACCGCGCCGATGCCCGTGGTCACCCCGCAGCCGATGTAGCAGACCTTCTCGAAGGGAGCGTCCTCGCGGATCCTCGCCACGGCGATCTCCGGCAGCACCGTGAACTGGGCGAAGGTGGAGGTGCCCATGTAGTGGTGGAGGCGCTCCTTGCCGAGCCGGAACCGGCTGGTGCCATCCGGCATCAACCCCTGGCCCTGCGTCGCGCGGATGGCCTGACAGAGGTTCGTCTTGCGAGACAGGCAGTACTCACACTGCCGGCACTCGGGCGTGTAGAGCGGGATGACGTGATCGCCCTGCTTCACCGAGGTGACGCCCGGCCCCACGTCCACCACCACGCCCGCGCCCTCGTGGCCGAGGATGGCGGGGAAGAGGCCCTCGGGATCCTTGCCGGACAGCGTGTAGTCGTCGGTGTGGCAGACGCCGGTGGCTTTCAGCTCGACGAGCACTTCGCCGGACTTGGGGCCCTCCAACTGCACCGTCTCGATGCGCAGAGGCTTGCCCGCCTCGAACGCGACCGCCGCACGAACGTCCATGTCGTCTCCCCTCAGCGGGGCCTTCCCGGCAGGGGAGGCACCGGGAGCCGACTATAGGGTGAGGGCGGGCGCGGGCGCGGGCCGAAATACACGCCGGGCGCCCAGCGGGCACCGGTGAACGCCGCCCGCGCGGGAAGCATCCGCCAGTGGTCATCGCGCGGGCCCTGGCCGCGCTCTCGCCGGGAGTGAAGGCCGGGAGTACGCTCGGGCCCATGACGACGCAGTACTCGAGGACCTTGGAGCGCCATCTGCCCGCGCCGCCCGAGCTCGTATGGGGGCTCGTCGCGGACTCCAACCGGTGGGATCGGCTGGTGGGCCTCAACCCCACCCAGTACCGCTACGCGGCGCTCGAGGCCGGGGGCCAGCCGGTGCGGGCCCGCATCGGCCGCGCCATGCAGTCCTGGGGCGAGTCCGAGTGGCTCGAGCGCGGCGAGTGGGTGGAGGGCCAGCGCATCCATGGCATGCGGCGCTACCTGTCCGGGCCGGCCCAGCTCGGCGGCTTCCGCGCGGAGCTGCTCCCCGCGGAGGGCGGCTCCCGGGTCTCGTTCACCGCGTACATGGAGAGCGACACGCCCCTGGACGCGCGGATGGAGTCCCGGGTCCTCCAGGCCATCGAGGCGGCGCTGAAGCACTACCTCGACTCGCTGGAGCAGCTCTTCACGAGCGCTCGGGAGCGGGGCTGCCTGGAGGTGAGCTCCGCGCCCGCGGTGATCCAGGCCCGGCACCTGCTGGGGCGGCTGGAGCCGGACGGCTCGGCGTTCGGCCTCCGGGGGATGATCCAGGAGAAGGAGCTCCAGCACCGGGCGCAGCGCTTCTCCACCGCGCCGGTGGTCCCCGAGCTCCGGGAGCGGATCCTCCGGTTCGTCCGGGAGGGCTTCGATGACGAGCTGGGGCAGATCCGCCCCTTCGAGCTGGCGCGCACCTGGGGCTTCGAGCGGCGCGAGGTGCTCCGGGGCTTCCTGCACGCGGCGAGGGCTGGCCTGTACGAGCTCCAGTGGCAGCTCGAGTGCCCCATGTGCCGGGGCGGCTCCCAGGAGGCCCCGAGCCTGGAGAACCTGAAGCGCGAGGGCTACTGCATTGACTGCGATCGCTCCTTCGGCCTGGACTTCGCGTCGAACGTGGAGGCGATCTTCCGGGTGAGCCCGGCGATCCGCATGGTGTCCACGAGCACCTGGTGCGTGGCCTCGCCGTGGTTCCGGCCGCACGTGCTCGCGAACTTCATTGTCCCGCCGAATGGCCGGCGAGAGGTGACGCTGGAGCTGCCCAAGGGCGCCTACACCCTGCGGACGACGATGCGGCGCTACCGCACGGGGCTGCCGGTGCGCTCGGGGGCCACGCTCCAGGTGACGCTGGATCCGGGAGCGCTGCAGGTGACGGCGGGGGAGGGTGGGGCGGAGGGCTCGCGGGTGTCGCTGGTGCTGGTGAACGAGACACCGCACGAGGAGGAGTTCTCGATCGAGCGGGCGGACTGGGCGCCGGAGGCGGCGCTGGGCCGGGACGTGATCGCGCTGAGGGACTTCCACGAGCTGTTCTCCACCGAGGCGCCGGCCACGGGCGTGGAGCTGACGATCGGCTCCACGGTGGTGTTGTTCTCGGATCTGACGGGGAGCACGGCGCTCTACGAGCAGATCGGCGACGCGCGAGCCTTTGCCCTGATCGAGCAGCACTTCCGCATCGCCGAGCGGGCGGTGGAGCGCCATGGCGGCGCGGTGCTGAAGACGATGGGGGACGCGGTGATGGCCACGTTCCTGCGAGCGGGAGACGCCTTCGAGGCGGCGCTGGAGCTGGTGCGGGAGACGGAGCGGCTGCACAGCCACCATGGGCTCCGGGTGAAGGTGGGGCTGCATGAGGGGCCGTGTCTGGCGGTGCGAGCCAACCAGCGGTTGGACTTGTTCGGCACCACGGTGAACCTGGCGGCGAGGCTGCAGGCGGAGGCGAAGGGAGGGCAGGTGGTGGTGTTGGAGCGGCTGCTGGAGCACCCGGAGATTCGCGATCAGATCGAGCTCGGGCGCTTGGAGCTGCATCGCTTCGAGGTGGAGCTGCGCGGGGTGAGCCAGCGCCAGCACTGCATCGCGGTGACGGCCGGGGAGCGTTCACAGGATGGCAAGAGAAGGGAGCAGAGGTGACGGGGCAGGGAGGCTCGGAGACGCCCGAGTCCCAGCGCGAATCCGCGATCAACCGCGCCAGTGAGGAGCTGGGGCTGCCCGCGTACTACCGCTCGCTGATCCGCCCGCTGCTACGCAACCCCGAGGGCCACTGGCCCCGCTGCTGTGGCGGAGGCTGTGAGCCGTGCGCCCAGACGCTCTGCCGAGTGGCGGCGCGAGCGCTCGAATTGCTGGGGACGCCTCGGAAGGCGCCACTGCCGGACTGAGCCGAGGGGCCGGGCAGGCCCGCAATGAAAAAGGCCCAGCCTCCGAAGGAGACCAGGCCTTGTCTCAGCAGGAACGTGCGCTCAGATGGGGCGGACGTTCTGCGCCTGCAGGCCCTTGGGGCCACGGGCCACGTCGAACTCCACCTTCTGGCCCTCCTGCAGAGTGCGGAAGCCCTGGGCCTGAATCGCAGTGTGGTGGCAGAAGAGATCCTCGCCCCCGCCGTCCTGCGTGATGAACCCAAAGCCCTTCGCGTCGTTGAACCACTTCACGGAACCAGTTGCCATTGCTCTTCTTCTTCTTTCTTGGCCGGCTCCAGGAAGAGGGGCCGGTGGTACACCCAGATCAGGTGCAGCCACCCGCTATGTGTCACGGTTCCAGGCACTTGCCTAGCAGGGCGCGCGCTTTTTCGAGCGCCCTCCGCTTCGGGTGGCCACGATTCAACAGAGGCCGAGGCGGCCCCATTCCACGCCGAGCGCATTTCTCCAGGCCTCCGGGCCCCTATGATGGAGCCGCCCCTCTGTCCGCCTCCTCTCCATGAGCCCCTCACCGCACCCGCTCCTCCTCGTCGATGACGATGCCGCCTTCCGCAAGGTCTACGCCGGCCTGCTGCGGGACGCGGGCTTTGAAGTGCTGGAGGCCGCGGACCGCCCCTCCGCCCGAGCCGCCGTGGAGGCGCGCGCCTTCCCGCTGGTGCTGCTGGATCTGATGCTCCCGCCGGACGGCAGCGTGTCCGCGGGGCTGGAGCAGCTCGGCGCGCTGCTCGCCGCCCGTCCAGGCACCAAGGTGCTCGTCATCTCCGGGGCCGGGGACACGCGCCACTCGCTGGAGGCTATCCGCCTGGGCGCCTATGACTTCCTCACCAAGCCGGTGGATCCGGACGTGCTCCTGGTCGTCGTCCAGCGGGCCATGGCTCGGGTGGCCCTGGAGCGGCAGGTCGAGGCCCTGCAGTCCTCGCTCGCCCACGCGGGAGGGGACACGGCGATGGTGGGGCAGAGCGCTCCGTTCCTGGCCGCCGTCTCGCTCGCCGAGCGCATCGCCGCCAGTGATCTGCCCGTGTTGATTACGGGCGAGAACGGCACGGGCAAGGAGCTGCTGGCCCGCTCCATCCACCTCAAGAGCCGCCGCCGCGCCGGCCCGTTCATTCCCGTCAACTGCGGCGCCCTGCCCGAGAACCTCCTGGAGAGCGCGCTCTTCGGTCACGTGAAGGGCTCGTTCACCGGCGCCACGAGAGATCACCGAGGCCTGTTCGCCGAGGCCGATGGCGGCACGCTCTTCCTGGACGAGATTGGCGACATGACGCCCTCGCTCCAGGTGAAGGTGCTGCGGACGCTGGAGACGGGAGACATCCTCCCGGTGGGCGCCGATCGGCCCTCGCACGTGGACGTGCGCTGCCTCTCCGCCACCAACAAGGATCTCGGAGCCCTGCAGCAGGCGGGCACCTTCCGGGAGGATCTCTACTGGCGGATCAAAGGCGTGGAGGTGCACCTGCCGTCCCTGCGCGAGCGCACCGCGGACCTGCCGTTGCTCGCACGCCACTTCCTCAACCAGTGCGCCCACCTGTGCCCGGACGGCCGAGCCAAGCTGCTCTCGGACGCGGCCACCGAGGCGCTCCTGGCGCACGGCTGGCCGGGCAACCTGCGCGAGCTGCGCCACGAGATGCAGCGCGCCACGGTGCTCGCGGGAGACCGCCGAGAGCTTCAGCCCGAGGACCTGTCCTTCACCGGCAGCGATCGCCCCCGCGCCCCCGCGCCCGGCGCCACCTCGCTCCAGCAGAAGGTGGAGGCCCTGGAGCGCCGCGAGATCGAAGAGGCCCTGCGCCGCTGCAACGGCAACCGCACGCACACCGCCGAGGCGCTCGGGCTGTCGCGGCAGGGGTTGCTCAAGAAGCTGGAGCGCTACGGGCTGACGTGAGGCGCTCCCGGCTCGACTTCGCATCGGAGGCGAGGGCTAAGATGAGGGATGCGCTCTCGGTACCTTCGATTCTGGGTTTCGGTTCTCGGCGGGAGTTTGCTCGCCTTCCTGGCCCTGGTACCTGCTCCTGGAGCGGCCCAGACCTACTCCGCCGAGGATGTCGCACGCGCGGAGCGCGCCTGCCAGCAAGGCAAGGGCGAGATGTGTTACGCGCTGGCCGTGATCCTCGGGGCGGGACAAGGCGTTCCGCGGGACCTGCCGCGCGCCGCCTCTGTGGCCCAGCGCGGGTGCCAGCTCGGCGAGGCGCGCGCCTGCAAGGTCCAGCAGCAGCTCGCCAGGATCCAGGACACCCAACAGGAGCAGGAGGTTGCCCGGGCCGAACTCAAGGAGTCCCTCGCCCCGATCCTCGAGCAGTGTGAGCAGGGGGTGGCGGGGGGCTGCGTCGCGGCCGCCTTCTACTCCACCATCGGCGTGGACGAGAAGACAGGGGAGGCTCGCATGAACCAGTACCTGGACAAGGCGTGCGCGCAGGAGCCCGTCCTGGCCTGCAAGTTCTCCAAGGAACTCTACGGGCAGATCCCTCCGGAGCTGCAGCAGAAGATGGACGCCCGCCACTTCGTCCTGAGGGCGTGTGAGAAGGCCTGCGACGCGAAGGGGGGCCTGCCTGCGCGCACCACCCTGGCGGCCCTCTTCCGGGAGGGCAAGTTCGCGCCCAAGGACGAGGCACGCGCCTTCGCCGTGGAGTCGAAGGCTTGCGAGGCCGGGTACGTCCATGTTTGCGCCAACGTGGGGGTGGCCTACACGCGCGGAGAGGTGACCCCGGTCGACGTGCCCCGCGCCATCCGGATCCTCACCCAGGCCTGCAAGGGGGGAGGCTCGCTGTCCTGCCGCACGATGGGGCTCATCTATGCCCAGGGCGTGGGGGGGACCAAGGACTTGGAGCAGGCCCTCTCGTGGTTCCAGCAGGGGTGCCAGCTCGAGGACAAGGGCTCCTGCGCCAAGGCGCAAGAGCTGATCCGTCAGCTCGGCGGTGTTCCCCCGGCCCCCGCCGGGGAAGGCGGCACGAAGAACCCGAGGCTGGACAGCCTCCAGCTGAAGGACAGCGGCCCCCGGCAGGAAGACGGCGGCACGAAGAGCCCCGCGCCCCAGCGCCCGGAGCGGAACTGATCAGAACAGCCGCGTGCCAATGCCCAGCGTCACCTGGTAGCCCACGCGCGTCACCGGATCCTTGTTCCGCGCCTTGAAGTTCTCCACGCCGATCTGCCCCGCCGTCAGCAGCGTAATGCCCGAGCCCAGGTAGAGCTCCGTGCCGCCGCCCGTGAGCGCCTGGAAGCGGTGCGCCCCCGTGGGAGACACCCCGAGATCAATCGGCACATCCAGCAGCCCCACCACGGCCACCGTCTCCGCCACATTCCAGCTCACCACCAGCCCGGGGCTGATCCGCACCAGCACCCCGGGGGCGTTGTCCGCGTCCAGGTACAGGCTGCCCGAGTTGAGCACCAACCCCAGGCCGAGCCTCGGAGCGAACGTCGCCGGTCCTTCCCTCAGCACCGCCCGGCGAGCCCCCACCTCGAAGATCCCCGCCAGCCGGAAGTAGTCCAGCCGGGCCCGGCCCTCGAGCTCGAAGCCGGAGATGCCCTGGCGATACCCCGCCCCCATCTCGGGGACACCCACATACCCGTACAGCGCGCTGGAGCCATCCGGCAGGGCGGCGGGAGCCACCATCGTCCCGAAGGAGAACTCCTCACGCGCCGGAGCCGTCGCTTCCTGCGCGGCCACCGGGAGGGCGAACACGAGCGTGAGCAGGAAGACCGGGCGCGTCATGCACCCACCTTACGCCCCTGGAACGAGCCGTCGACCTTTCCGCCGCCTCGCCTGATTCCCGACAATCAGGACCTCCATCAAAAAAAAGTGTTCCAGGTACTTTCTTGAAGCCTGAGATTGGTGCAGGATGCAAATTACTTCCGCTATTACGGATTATTACCACTTGAGTCGATAACCCGACATTCCCCCCACCCCCTGGAGCCCCCCATGGTTGCCCGTACCTCCCGCGCGACCATCATCGAGCCAGCCTCTACCGCCGCCGGACTCAGCCCCCGGAGCCGGCGCGGCAAGCGCATGCGTGTGCTGCTGGTGGAGCCGGACGCGCAGTACCAGTCCCGGCTCGGCACGGGGTTGGCCGAGGCGGGCTTCGAGGTGGCGGTGGTGGCCACCGCCGAGGACGCCCGGGAGGAGCTGTCGGCGACGCACTGCCTGCCACAGCTTGTCGTGGCGGAGACGGAGCTGGCGGGGATAGACGGGTTCACCTTCTGCAACCACCTGCGCGCGGATCCGCGCACGGCGCAGCTGCCGGTGTTTTTGATCGCCAGCCGCCGCCAGGTGTTCCACCCGGAGCTGGCCGCGAGCGTGGGCGCGGATGACTACCTGACCAAGCCGCTGACGGCGCAGGACATGGTGGCGCTGGCGCGGCTCATGGCGGGCCGGCGCTCGGGCGAGGCGCAGTACGAGGCGCACTCGGCCCGGCTGCCGCTGACGGACGTGGCGCGTGCGCTGCTGGCGGGCACGCGCTCGGGGCGGGTGGTGCTCAAGGAGGGAGATGGGTTCTTCGCCTTCCGGGACGGGCGGGTGGTGGACGCGCGCTTCCAGGGCGAGCGCGGGGTGCTGGGCTTCCGGCGCCTGCTGAGCTTTGGCAGCGGCGGGTACGGGGTGACGTTCGGCGCTGAGCTGCACCGAGGCTCGCTGCTGATGGATCGGGCGTTCCTGCGCGAGCAGGTGCTGCCCGGGCTGGAGCGCTTCGAGAAGCTGCGCGAGGTGGGCGTGCCGCTGGCCGCGAGGCTGACGGTGGACTTCCGGCACCTGTCCGAGCACCTGTCCGAGCTGCCCGACGAGGTGGTGGCCCTGCTGCGCCTGTTCGACGGGCGGCGCACGGTGCGCGCGGTGCTGCTGGACTGCCAGCTCCCGGAGGTGATTGCGTTCGAGACGACCATGCACCTGTTCGTGCTGGGAGTGCTGGTGCCCGCAAGCCACGTGGAGGAGCGGGAGCGGGTGCAGGAGGCGCCGCGCTTCCTCGAGCCGCAGGCCGAGGCGGCGAGGGTGGCGCGAGAGGCGCAGGCGCGCGAGGCCGAGGAGCGCGAGGCCGCCGAGCACGAGGCCCGCCTGGAGGAAGCCCTCGAGGCCGAGGCGCCCCCCGCGCAGCCCCAGCCAGAGCCCCAGCCAGTCTCCCAGGAGCCGGGCCAGGAGGACGCCCTCGCCCTGGCGGCCGCGCTGGAGCAAGCCTCGAAGGAGCCGGAGCTGGACCTGGACATCGACGTGGTGGAGCCCCCGGCCGCGGAGGAGCCCGTAACCCGGCCGCCGGCCCCCATCATCCTGACGTTCCCGAAGCCGGCGGCACGCCGCCGTGAGGAGAAGGCGGCGCGAGCCCGGCCGGTCGAGGTGTTCCAGCTGGCCTCGGGAGAGACGCGGACGGTGCGCTGAGCGCGGACAGTGTTTGACTCAGCGGGCCGGGTTAAGGGACAAGTCGCGGCACCATGTCCGGTCACAACCGATGGTCGAAGATCAAGCGGCAGAAGGCCGCGATGGGCGCGACCAAGGGCAAGCTCTACTCGAAGGTCATCAAGGAGATCACCGTCGCCGCCCGGCTCGGGGGTGGAGATCCCACGGGTAACGCTCGCCTGCGCGTGGCCCTCACGGCCGCCCGGGACGCGAACATGCCCAGTGACACCGTCCAGCGCGCCATCAAGAAGGGCACGGGCGAGCTGGAGGGCGAGCACTACGAAGAGGTGATGTACGAGGGCTATGGCCCCGGGGGCGTGGCGGTGCTGGTCGAGTGCCTCACGGACAACCGCAACCGCACCTCGAGCGAGGTCCGCGCCACGTTCGGCCGGGGTGGCGGCAACCTGGGCGCCGAGGGCGCGGTGGGGTGGATGTTCCACAAGAAGGGCGTCATCACCGTGAAGCCCGGCCCCACCGAGGATCAGGTGATGGAGAAGGCCATCGAGGCGGGGGCCGAGGACATCATCAACCTCGAGGCGGATGGCTTCGAGGTGCGCACCACGCCGGCGGACTTGCACCCGGTGGCCACGAGCCTGGAGGCGGCCGGGCTGAAGCTGGGCGAGCAGAAGTGGAACTTCTTCCCTCAGACGACGGTGAAGCTCGAGGGGGAGAACGCCAAGAAGATGCTCAAGCTGATGGACGCGCTGGAAGACAACGACGACGTGCAGAACGTCTACGCGAACTTCGAGATCGACGAGGCGTTGATGGAGTCGTTGCAGTAGGCCGGCGGCTCGGAGGGGGATCGACAGGTGGGGGCCCGCGCGTTACAAGGGCTGAACACCCGTTTCGTCGTCCCGATGGTGGGTGTGTCGGAGCTGGAGAGGAACGTGCGCGTCCTTGGCGTAGACCCAGGCAGCCGCTTCATGGGGTATGGCGTAGTGGAGGAGCGTCGCGGCCGGTTGACGCACGTGGGCCACGGGGTCATCAAGGTGGACCCGGACGCTCCGCTGCCCCACCGGTTGATGGTGCTGCACGCCGAGCTGGCGGGCGCGCTGAGCAAGTACCGCCCGGAAGCAGTGTCGGTGGAGGGCGTCTTCACGTTCCGCAACGCGCGCAGCGCGCTGGTGCTGGGGCACGCGCGAGGCGTGGCGCTGCTGGCGGCGGCCCAGAAGGGGCTGCCCGTGTTCGAGTATCCACCGGCGCGCGTGAAGCGCTCGGTGGGGGCGGGCGGGGCGGACGGCAAGGACGCGGTGGCGCGCATGGTGTGTGCGCTCTTGAAGCTCGAAGCGATTGAACGGGCGGACGCCAGCGATGCCCTCGCGGTGGCGCTCTGCCACCTCAACCAGGGACGGGCGGCGGGGCTCGTGGTGGGCACTTCCCGGAGTGCCCGGAGCAAGAGCCGCAAGGGAGCGGCCGCGTTGCTCGCGGATCGGCTGAGTCCGTCCTACCGGCGCCCGGAGGCGCGATGATCGCGGCACTGCGCGGAACGCTCGTGGAGAAGAGCCTGGAGGAAGCCATCATCGACGTGGGAGGGGTGAGCTACCGCGTCGCCCTGTCCACATTGGCGATCGGCAAGCTGCCCGCGGAGGGCCAGCCGGTGCACGTGCGGGTGCGCACGGTGGTGCGAGAGGACGCCTTCGATCTGTTCGGCTTCCTCACGCGGGGCGAGGAGGAGATGTTCCAGCTGTTGAACTCGGTGTCGCAGGTGGGGCCGAGGCTGGCGATGACGGTGCTGTCGGGGATGGAGGTGCCGGAGCTGGTGGCGGCGCTGAGCCGGGGCGAGGTAGCGCGGCTGACGAAGATCAAGGGCATCGGCAAGAAGACGGCGGAGCGGCTGGTGCTGGAGCTGAAGGACAAGGTGAAGGAGCTGCACCTGGAGGCGGTGGCGCAGGGAGCCACGGCCTCGCCCCCAGCCGCGGGGCCAATGGCGGACCTGGTGTCCGCGCTGTTGAACCTGGGCTACAAGGCGCCGCAGGCGGAGAAGGCGGCGGAGCTTGCGGGAGAGCGGCTGGGGCCGGAGGCTGAGTTCCAGGCCCTGTTCCGCGAGGCCCTCAAGGTGCTGCGCTCGGGGGCCTGAGCTGCGGACGTGCCTGCCATCCTCGGACGGCGGCAGCGAACTCCTACTTCGGCTGACGCTGCGCGAACATCGCCTTCATGCGCTTCTTCATCTCCGCCGGGGGGACGTCCTCGACATGGCTGCTGATGGACCACTTCTGGCCGAACGCATCCGCCAGGACTCCATAGCGATCTCCCCAGAACGAGTTGTCCAGCGGCATGACGACCTGCGCGCCCGCGGCCACCGCCTTCTTCCACGCCTTGTCCGCATTCTCCACGTACAGGTGGATGGAGCTGGAGCCCGGCGCGTTGTCCATCATCGGATCGGAGACGAAGACGCGGGCGTCTCCAATCTGGAGATCCGCGTGCAGCACCTTGCCGTCCGGGGCCATCATCTTCCCCAACACCTTTGCGCCGAAGGCCTTCTTGTAGAAGGCCAGCGCCGCCTGGGCGTCCTTGATCGAGAGATGCGGCGTGACGGTGGTGAAACCCTTCGGAACAGGACGAACCTTCTTCGGCATGAAGTACTCCTGGCTACGGGGTGGGGCGATATCAAGAATCAAGCTGCTCGGCCTGAGCAAGACTTTTCCTCCTTCGTCGCGCCAGCTGCCGGCGTAGCGCGCGGCTCAAAGCCGGCGCAGCGCGGACCAGGGGAAAGGATCCCAGAAGGGCGTGACGAGCTTCTCTCCCTCCCATGAGAACCACGGATCATTGTGCCCCTGGGTGAAGACCTGGAAGTCCTGGGCGGGGATGGAGCCCTGGCCGAGCAGCACCACCCGCTCTCCCGCCGCGTTCACCGCCACCTCCAGCACGAGCACCGCGTGGCCTGGGCTCCCTCCCGCCACGATGAAATCCCCAGGCTGCACGTCCTCGCGTGGGGGCCGCTTCTTCTCTCGCTCGAGCGAGAGGGTCCCCGCGTAGGTGAAGACCATGTCCAGGTAGGCGCGGAACGCCGCTCGGGAGCGGGCCTCCGAGCCCGTGCGCACCCAGCTCACTTTCGTGCCTGAGACCTCGGCGCGATCTCCCTCCGCGTACGCGCTCCACCGGGCCAGATGCCCGCTGGTGAAGCGGTAGGCGATGCGGTCCTTCTGGCCCCGAGACCAGAGCCACTCCGCGTGCAGGCGGATGATGGAGTCCGCGCACTGCTGGAGATCGGCGGTGCCCACGTCCAGCTCGGCCACGGCCGCCAACAGCGGACTGTCACCCGGGAGGATCTCCCTGCCCAGGAAGTCGCGCACCGGCGTGCCGGCGGGACGCAGCGGCAGGCCGCGCAGCCAGGCCCCAAAGGAGTCCGGCTTCACCTCTACCCGAGTGAAGCCGGGGGGCGGGGCAATGGCGGCCTCCAGCGAGCGCACCGGGACGCTCTTGGACAACCATGGGTAGCGTGACAGCTCCGCACGGGTGGGCAGGTGGGGCCCCGCCTCGGTATCCGCGGGTGTGGGTTCCGCGACTCCTGCAGCGCTCTGCGGCGTGGGCGTGGCTGCGCCCAGGGAGAGCGTGGACAGAAGGCCGACAAGGAGCCAGTGGAGCAAGCGCATCACCGTGCAACGTACCAAGGCCCCTGATCGATTTTCGTGCCGCGGCCCATGCCACCGCGAGCGAGCCCACGCTTTCGTGTTTCTAGAGGATAGCCTGGAGCTTGCGCTTGTAGGTGCGGACCAGATCGTTGTCGTGCCCGATGCGATCGAAGAGCGCGAGCATGGCGAGCCGGGCCCCGTCATGACGGAACTTGCGGTTGCGGCTCACAATGCCCAGGAACTCCTCCAGCGCGCCCTCCACCTCTCCCCTGGCGGCGAGCGCACTGCCGAGCGCATAGCGCGCCTCCAGATCCTCCGGGTTGGCCGCGAGCGCGGCCCGAGCGCGCTCCTCCCCGCCGTACGCCGCCGCATCCGCATGAAACTGGAGCTGGCGCCGGAGCGTGGGGAGGGACTCGGCCTCCTTGCTTCGTGGATCCACGCGTCCGAGGAGTGATTCGAGCTCCTCGAGCCGCCCCAGCCCCAGGAGCACGTGGGCCAGGCGCCAGGCCGCGCGGGAGCCCACCTCCGGCTCCTCCAGCAGTTTGCGCAGCTCCACTTCCGCGTCAGCGCTCGCCCCGCGCTCCAGGGCCTGCTCGGCCTTCTCCAGCGCCTGCCTTGCCGGGGAGGGCGCGACCTGCGCCAGCCAGCTCTGGAGGAAAGGCGCGGGCCGGGCCCCCTCGAACTCGGCGACCACCTTCCCGTTCCGAAACGCCTTCACCGCGGGGATGCCGCGGATGCCGAACCGCTGTGCGAGCTCCGGGTTGGCGTCCGTGTCCACCTTCGCCAGCTCCACCTTGCCGCCGAGCCGCTCTATCTCGCGCTCGAGTAGCGGTCCCAGGACGCGGCAAGGCCCGCACCAGGCCGCCCAGAAGTCCACGACGACGGGGACGTCCGCTGAACGCTCCACGACGAGCTGCTGGAAGTCCTTCTCTTCAATGTCTCTGATGAAGCCATTCATATCCGCGGGACAGGCTACCACTGTCCAGGATGACCAGGGTCCCCGCATGGGCGCGGCGACGCACAAGAGCACCTCACGCCGGCTGCAGGAAGCGTCCGTCCACGAGATGCTCAATGACCTCGTGCGCCGAGCGCGGGTCAAGCTTCACCTTCGCCCCCAGCTGCGTCACCGCGCTGGCGACTGTCGTTGGGCGCTCGAAGGCGGCCAGGGCGGTCAGGAGGATCTGACCGTCCTCGCCCTGATCCAGCGTCGGGTCGGTGAACCTTCGCGGGCTGACCGACGGTGCGCAGGCCATGCCTGTTCCATCCACCGACCGCACCACGGTCACCTGTTCCTGTGCCACCTTCGCGGGGACCCGGTGATGGCCCAACCAATCCCCAAGCTTGAACTGAAGCGTCGAGGGAGCGGTGTTCAGCAGGCGCGTGCGTCCGTTGAGCGCGATCCTTCGCCTCGCGGCTCGGTGCTCCCACGCGAGGGAATCCACATGATCCGACGTGCGCTGCACCGCCTCCTCGAGCGCCGCGTCGCGGAAGCGCAGCATCGGCACTGACACGTCGCCTGGCTCGCGCCGCTCGAAGTAGTCGAGGAACTCCGCGAACGTTCGCGCCTCGGCCACCAGATCGAACCGCGCGGGGTGCTCGGTGGCGAGCGCCCCGGGCTGAGCTTCGAGCCGCTGGTAGCCCACCACGCAGTCCAGGTTGATCACCCGCTCCACCAGGCGGACTTCCTCTTCGAGCGTGGCGGCGCTGGCGAAGGGCAGGCCCGCGATTCCAGAGACCTCGATGCCCAGGTTCGGATGGCGGCGGCAGTGGCCGATGAGCTCCAGGAGCTCCCGGTCCGAGGCGCACGGCTTGAGCAGGCCGCGGCGCATCTGCTCGTGCCGCTGCTGCTCCGAGAAGCAGCCGATGTCGAGCACCATGTAGACCTGCTCGAAGGTCTGGGCGAGCGCGTCGATGAGCTCCACCCGGGCCACGCCCCACAGGAAATACGTGCAGGAGTGGCGTGAGAGATCCACCCCCGCCCAGGTGCTCTGCAGAAACTCCGCCGAGCTGCCCGAGAAGTCGTAGCGCATCTGCCACGTCCGGGGGGCGATCTCCTGGTGGTCGCGGCGCACGCTCTCCTCGGAGCGAAGAAACGGCTTCGCGCGTCCGAAGGCCGCCTTCTGGTTGCCGCGGGCCCCACCGCAATACAGGCAGTTCTCGCCGCACCCCTTGCCGGGCGCGACCCACCCCGAGAAGGCGTGGAGATCCTGCTGGCTCAGGAAGATGTCTTTGAAGTGCGAGTAGTAGACGTCCTCGCTGTTCGTGGCGCCTTGCACGTACTCCAGGGGCAACCGCCGCGGCGCGCCGTCTGGAGTCCGGGTGACGCAGTTGGGCGGGGAGGGCTCACCCTGGCAGAGCGCCAGCAGGGGCCGCTCGCCGTCGCCCAGGATGACGTGATCGATGAAGTCGAACGAGCTCAGCTCCCGCCACCAGTACGACGCGGTGTTGCCGCCCACGACGATTCGGATTTCGGGATCAATCTCGCGCAGCGTCCGAGCCAGGAGCAGCGCGCGGTGGACATGGTGGAACCACTTGAGGCTGATCCCGACCAGCCGGGGGCGTACGCGGGTCACCAGGGCTTCGAGCGAGCGGGCTACCTCTTGCTCGGATTCATCCCCATCGTAGAGCCGGACGAAGGCCTCGATCCCGCCTCGTCGCAGGTAGCTCGCGAGATAGAGGATCCCACAGGTGGCCTCACCGGTTCCGGCGCCGAGGAGGAGGACTGGAGAGAGGACACGACGGCCATGCATGAGACGAAACCCGACCTTCCGAACGTCTCAAGTATAGCCTTTGTTACCGGCCCTGCGCCTGAAGCCCAGGGCCGCGGGGCTCAGGCGCGCTCCACGCGGATGCGAGCAGGCAGGCCGTTGAGGTTGACCTCCTCCTCCTTGCCGGTGAGGCCCTGGGGGCCGGTGTTCAACTCGGAGGCGAGCGTCTCGCGGGAGATGAGCTCCTTGGACGCCTGGGTGACGCGGAGCACGCGAGCATCCCCATCCACCCAGACGCGGATGCGGTCGGTGTAGCCAAGCGCCATGTCCTTGCGCGCCGCCTGCACGCGGGCGAGCAGCTCGCGCACCAGGCCCTCGTCCACCAGCGCCTCGGTGAGCTCCGTGTGGAGCACCACCACGCCCACGCCCGCGCCCGCGGCGGCGTAGCCGGGATTGGCCTCGACGAGCACCTCCAGCTCCTCGGTGGGGAACACCATCCGCTCGCCGTCGATGGTGATGGCGACCATGCCCTTGAGGGCGAGCTCGCGCTGGAGGATGCGGCCATCGGCGGAGTCGAACGCCTTGCGCACGGGAGCCAGCTTGGGCCCGAGCCGGCTGCCCACCGCGCGCAGGTTCGGCCGGACCTTGTAGCGGACCACATCGGTCTCCTGGCCAGCCTCCAGGAAGTTCACCTCATGGACGTTGAGCTCGTCGGCGATCAGGTCCTTGTAGAGGGCGACGCGCTCCTTCAGCTCCGAGCGGGCGAGGATGACGTCCACGGCGGACAGCGGCTGGCGGACCTTGAGGCGGTTGTCGGTGCGGACCTTGAGGCCCAGGGAGACCAGCTCGCGCACCGCGCCCATCTCCGCGGCGAGGCCCTCGTCGATCAGGCGCGCGTCAGGCTCGGGGAAGCGGCCCAGGTGCACGCTCTCCGGCTGCGAGGCTGGCCAGGGCCGGCGCACCAGGTTGAGCCACATCTCGTCGGCGAAGAAGGGGATGAAGGGCGCGGCCATCGCGGCGATGGTGGTGAGCGCCTCGTACAGCGTGAAGTACGCGTCGAGCTTGTCCTGCTCCAGGCCCGGAGCCCAGAAGCGGTCGCGGCTGCGGCGCAGGTACCAGTTGGAGAGCGCGTCCACCAGGGCCACCAGCCGCTGTGCGGCCTCGTACACCTGATAGGCATCGAGCGATTTGGCCACATCCCGCAGGGCGAGCTGGACCTCGGAGAGGATCCACTTGTCCAACACGGTGCGAGCCTTGGGATCGCGCCAGCCCTGGCTCTTGCGGATGGCGAGCCAGGGGACCTCGGAGGAGTCCGGGTTGCCGGTGGCGGGCGAGAAGCCGTCGATGTTCGCGTAGATGGTGAAGAACGAGTAGACGTTGCGCAGCTTGACCTGGAAGTCCTTCTGCAGGAGCCGCACGTTGCTGAGCGAGTGGCGGGTGTTGGACCACGTCGGGCTGGCCGCATAGAAGAACCAGCGGAACGCGTCGGCGCCGGGAGCCTTGCTGGTGGGATCCTTGAGCACCACGCGCGAGGAAGGCGCCAGCCGAGGCACCTCCACCGGCATCACATCCGCGCCCTTCTCGGAGGGCGCCACGCCGAGCGCCTCCAGCTCCTTCTTGGCCAGCAACAGCACCCGCCGCTTGAGCTTCTTGTGGGCCTTGACGGTGACCGTGATGGCGGTGTCCGGCTTGTCGGGACGGAAGAGCTGCACCTTGGCGCCTTCCTGGATGTCCAGGCCCTCGAGATCCTCGCGAGCGATGAGCGCCTCGCCGGCCACTCCATTCACCCCCGCCGCCTTGTCATCGAGCACGGCGAAGTCCATGCGCACTTCGTCGAGGATGATCTCGGGAGGGGTGTAGTTGCCCTTGGACTTGGACTCCTTCTTGCCCTCCTTGTCGGAGACGTGGCCGAGGACGATGCAGCTCTTGTACGGCTGCGGCCAGCCGCGGGGCGGAGTGAGGCCCGCACGGCGCTGGGTCTCCTCGTCGAAGACGAGCGTGCTGATCATCAGCAGCGAGTAGAACCAGCCGCGGGTCTGGTCGATGGCCTCGGAGATGAAGTCAGCGGGGAAGGCGTGGCCGAACTTCTCGTGCGAGCCCGGGGCGTGAGGAAAGCCCCACTGCGCGAAGGGCATGCACCCCGAGTCGAACCACACATCGATGACCTCGGGGACGCGGGTGAAGCGGCCGGGGGTGCCGGGCTTCTCGTAGGTGATCTTGTCGACCCAGGGCTTGTGGACGATGAGGTGCTCGGCGGAGGTGGCGCCGGGCTTCTGGGCGAGGAAGGCCTGGAGCTCGGCCTCGACGGCGGCGAGGTTGCTGCCGGGCTTGTCGCGCAGGGCCTGGAGCGAGGGCACGGCCTCGACTTCACCGGTCTCCGAGTGGATCCACAGGGGCAGGGGAGTGCCCCAGTAGCGCTCGCGAGACAGGGCCCAGTCGACGTTGTTGGCGAGGAAGTCGCCGAAGCGGCCTTCCTTGATGTGCTCGGGGACCCAGTTGACGGCGCGGTTGTTGGCGATGGCCTGGTCCTTCACCGAGGTGGTGCGGATGTACCAGGCGGGGCGAGCGAACTGGATGAGCGGATCATCATCGGCGCGCCAGCAGAAGGGGTACTCGTGGCGGTACTGCTCCACGAGCACGAGCGTGCCGCGCTCCTTGAGGGTGCGAGTGATGTCCTTGTCGGCGTCCTTGACGAACTTGCCGGTGAGCCCGGGGAACTCCTCGGAGAAGGTGCCATCGGGGCGGATGGCGCAGAACATCTCGAGGGCTTCGGGCTTGGTGAAGCGGGTGCGCTCGCGGCGGAAGGCGTCGTAGTCGTCCTCGCCGAAGGCGGGCGCGATGTGGACGATGCCGGTGCCGCTGGTGAGGGTGACGAAGTCCGCGCCGATCACGCGCCACGCGGGCGAGTCCGAGCCGCCGTCCTTGAGGGGCAGCTCGGTGGAGCCCGCGCGCTGGAAGTAGACGTCGAAGGGAGGGAAGTAGCGGCGGCCGACGAGCTGGCTGCCCTTCTGGGTCTCGAGGATGGGCAGGTCCTTCTTGAGCTTCTTGGCGAGCTCGTCGCGAAGAGCGGCGGCGATGATGAGCTTGCGATCGCCCGCGTCGACGGTGACGTAGTCCACCGAGGGGTTGACGGCGGCGAACATGTTGGACGGGAGGGTCCAGGGCGTGGTGGTCCAGATGAGGAGCGCGGTGTCGGGCGAGCCCCTCAAGGGGAAGGCGACATAGGCGCTGGGATCATCGACGGTGCGGTAGCCCATGCCGACTTCGCCGGAGCTGAGCGCGGTGCCGCCCTGGGGCCACCACCAGACGATCTTGTGGCCCTGGTAGAGCAGGCCTTTGCGGAACAGCTCGGAGAGGGCCCACCAGACGCTCTCGACGTAGCTGCGGTGATAGGTGACGTAGGCGTCCTTGAGGTCGACCCAGAAGCCGATGCGCTCGGTGAGGCGCTCCCACTCGTTGGTGTAGCGGAAGACGGACTCGATGCAGCGCTGGGTGAAGGGCTCGACGCCGTAGCGTTCGATCTCGGCCTTGCCGTGGATGCGGAGCTCCTTCTCCACTTCCACTTCGACGGGGAGGCCGTGGGTGTCCCAGCCGGCTTTGCGAGGGACGCGGAAGCCGCGCATGGTCTTGTAGCGGGGGAACAGGTCCTTGATGACACGAGTGAGGACGTGCCCGTTGTGAGGCAGACCGTTGGCGGTGGGAGGGCCCTCGTAGAAGACAAAGACGGGGGCAGTGTCCCGGCCTTGGAGGGTCTGCTCGAAGATTTTCCGCTCCTTCCAGAAGGCGAGGATGCGGCGCTCGTCGGCAGGGAAGTCGATCTCGTTGGGGACCGTGGCGAAGAGGGGCTGAGCCATGACCCCGGACAGATAGCATCCAGGCGGCCCGGAATGGGGGTTTGTGTGAGCCCCCCAGGCCATTTCGGCCACCGAAGGACTCTATGCGGCGCGGCGGGCTGCGGTGTACGGGCGCACGTCTCCGAAGTTCGGCGCGGGCAGCACCACCGTGGGTGACAGGCCCGGAGCCAGGATGGATGCCGTCAGCACGGAGGACGGGTGGATGTTCACATACGCCCCATCGATTGAAGACGATCCCGCGAACAGCTTCTCCACCACCATCGACGAATACTGCTCCAGCGAGTGCTCGCGCGTGTTGCCGTTGAGCACCACCTCCAACCCCATCTGCTCGGCGAAGCTCCGCACGCCCAGGATGCCCGACTGCAGCGGTGTGTAGCTCTCCGTCGCTATCCCGTTCTCGCTCACCACGAACACCTCGCGGTCCGTCGCCACCGCCAGCGACATGTTCCCCAGCGTGTGCCCCGGCGTGGACAGGATCGCCACTCCCGGCCCCAGCCACACATCCCCGTCCAGCAGCACCACCCGGTCCTCGGGCACTCCCGCCGTGCCGTTCGGCACGTACCAGACCGCCTGCATCGGGTGCAGGCTCTTCACTCCCTCCCACTCGGCCCGCTGCACCAGCAGCTTCGCCCTCGGGAAGTACGCCGACGCCCCATCCCCTCCCAGCCAGCCGCGCACGTCCTGGATGTGCAGGTGATCGAACGCGATGTAGTCCACGTCCTCCGGCGTCAGCCCCAGCGCCGCCAGGTGGCTCTGCACCGTCCCATGCCGCGTGGACATCACATTGTCCGAGATGAAGTCGCCGTAGCGCTCGCGCAGGCTCCGGTAGAAGGGCGCCGCGTACCCGCGCTCGTAGTCGCTCGGGTTGAACAGCAGCGTGCGCCGCTCCCCATCCTCCAGGAACTGCACCACCTGCATCCGGTTCTTGATCATCGCGTACGGCGCCGGAGACATCGCCGCCCCGCTGAACGCGAACTGCGTGGGGTACGGGAACGTGATCAGATCGCACGTGGCTACCGCGGCCACCTGCCCGCCGGCCACGAAGGACTCTCGCGCCTCGAGCGCCGAGCGGCGCAGCTGCTGCAGGCGGAGGCCAGGCACTCGCTCGGCACGGGCCTGGGCGAGGGAGGGAAGGGCTCGGAAGTTCGAAGTCATGCGGTCACCGTCAGATCAAAGGCCGTCTTCACGGACTGGTAGTGCGCTCGCGCCAGGTTTGCCTCGATGGCCTCTCGGTACCTCGAGAGCGGGAAGGTGTGGGTGACGAGCACGGAGGGATCTGGACCCTCCCGGCGAGCAAGCAACTCCAATACCAGATCGAACGTGTGCTTGCGCTCGCCTCGGAAGCTTTCGGGTCCATACACATACGAACCGCGCAGCGTCAGTTCATTACGCCACACCGTGGTCCAGTCCACCCGCTCCAGGATGCCTGCCGCCCCCACCAGCACCACCCGCCCCAGCGCCCGCGTGTAGCGCAGCGAGTCCTGCACGGACGCCGCGCTGCCGATGCAGTCGATCGTCACCTCGAAGCCCCCCGTCAGCGCGGGCGGTCCAATCACCGGCTTGTAGAGCCGAGCCCCCGTCAGCCGCGCCACCTCCTGGGCCTCCGTGGCGTCATCTCGCACCCGGAAGGCCTCGTCCGCGCCGAGCTGCCGGGCGAGCTTCAGCTGGTACTCCTCCGTCGCCAGCAGCGTCACGTGGCTGCGGTGCCCCAGCGCTCGGATGGCCCACAGCGCCGCGAAGGCCACCGGCCCACCGCCAATCACCAGCACGTGGTCCTCATCCCGCAGCCCCGCCTTGAGCACGGCGTGCAGGCTCACCGACAGTGGCTCCACCAGCACTCCCGCCTTGTTCGACACCCCCTGCGGCACCGCGTAGAGCTGGGATGGGTGGGCCACCATCTCCGTGCCCATCCCCCCCGGTAGCTCCTTCTGGTAGCCGAGCATCTGCCCAGCCGCCAGGCAGCCATCCGCCGTCCGCTCGCACCCGTTCTCCTGGCCCGCCGCGCACGGCTTGCACGGCGGCTGGATGCCTCGCAGCCGGCACGGCAGCAGCGGGTTCACCGCCACGCGCTGTCCCACCTCCACTCCGCGTGTATCGGGGCCCAGCGCCGTCACCTCGGCGAGGATCTCGTGCCCCAGCACCGCCGGGAAGCTATTGAAGGGCTCCAACTGCGGACTGGCCTTGAAGAAGAAGGTCGACATGTCCGAGCCGCACAGGCCCGCCAGCAGCGGCTTGAGGCGCACCCACTCGGGGCCCGGCGGGGTGGGCGAGGGCAGCTCGCGCAGGGACAGGCAGCTGCCCGCGCCATAGTGCACCTTCGGATACAGCCCCCCAATGCTCTTGGCGAGCACGTACTTGGGGATGGACAGATCGAAGACGAGACCCTTCACGTCGTGCGCTCCCTGGCCAACCAGCCGGTATGGCGCGCGAGTCTAGCGCCAGGAGATGGCCGGAAACACGCGCGCCGTTCTTGCTAGGGTGAACACCGAAATGGCTACGAAGCGGAAGTCCGAGACGTTGTCCGAAGAGGCGCTGGGGGAGGACGTCCGCCTGGAGGCCTCGCTGAGGCCTCGCACCTTCGACGAGTACGTGGGGCAGGACGCCGTCGTCGAGAAGCTCAAGGTCTACGTGCGCGCGTCCGGCAACCGCAAGGATGCGCTCGATCACTGTCTGTTCTCAGGGCCACCGGGCCTGGGCAAGACGTCGCTGGCCCACATCATCGCCGCGGAGCTCGGCGTGGGCATCCACGTCACCAGCGGCCCCGCGCTCGAGCGCAAGGGCGATCTGGCCGGGCTGCTCACCAACCTCAACGAGCGAGACGTCCTCTTCATCGACGAGATCCACCGCCTCAACGCCGCCGTCGAGGAGTACCTCTACCCGGCCATGGAGGACTTCCGGCTGGACATCACCATCGACACCGGCCCCGCCGCCCGGGCGATGAAGATCGATCTGCCGCCCTTCACCCTCATCGGCGCCACCACCCGCACGGGCCTGCTCACTTCGCCGCTGAGGGACCGGTTCCAGATCCAGGAGCGGCTCGAGTACTACGAGCCCAAGCACCTGGAGCTCATCCTCAACCGCTCGGCGCGCATCCTCGGCATTCCGCTGGACCGCGACGCCAGCAAGGAGATCTCCACCCGCTCGCGAGGCACGCCCCGCATCGCCAACCGGCTGCTGCGCCGGCTGCGCGACTTCGCCCAGGTCGAGGGCGAGGGCCGCATCACCCTGGAGCTGGCTCGAAGCTCGCTGGACCGGCTCGGCGTGGATGCCAGCGGCCTGGACGCCATGGACCGGAAGATCCTGCTGACCATCATCGACAAGTTCGGCGGCGGCCCGGTGGGCGTGGAGACCATCGCCGCCAGTGTGGGCGAGCAGCGCGACACCATCGAGGACGTGTACGAGCCCTTCCTGCTCCAAGAAGGCTTCCTCCAGCGGACGCCTCGGGGCCGGATGGCCACCCACCGCGCCTACGGCTATTTCAAGAAGACGCCCCCGCCAGCTTCACCCCAGGGCAGCCTCTTCTGATAGGAATCCGTTCCGATGAGCCAGGCACGCGCGAAGGAGCCCACCCAGACGACGCCCCACGTCGCCCGGGACTTCTACGCGGACCTGATGCGCGCCACGCAGTCCTCCCGGAGCGCCGCCCTCGCCGAGCGCGAGCGCTGGCTGCGCGGCGTCAGCATCGAGGGCCGCGAGGAGCAGCTCTTCGAGTTCGAGCTGCTCCTGCGCGGCGTGGAGCGCTACTTCAACCTCCACAACGTGGTGGTGAACACCCAGGATCGCCCGCTCGTCACCCGGGACTTCCACGAGGAGCTCGAGGACGTCCGCGACGCCATCCACCGCGCCATTCGCATCGCCCGCCGGCTGCTGGATCCGGACTCGGACTCCAAGCGCGTGTTCCGCAAGTACGTGGAGACGCAGCTCACCGATGACCGGGTCCGCCGCGCCTTCATCGAGCAGGAGCTTGATCAGGAGACGCCCCAGGAGAGCCTCTTCGTCCTGCGCGAGGCCTTCGAGTCCCTGCGCAACCTGATCGATCACCTGCTCAAGCTGCCCGTGTGCGGCCTGGCCCTCTTCACTGACGTGGGCAACCTGGCCCTGCGGGAGATCGTCCTCAACCGCTACTTCCGCCCCTTCCGGCCGCTGGAGTTCCGCATCGAGTACGATCGCATCCGCTCGGTGCGCATCCTCGACTTGCTCGCCGGCCAGCCGCACGAGCTCCGCGCTCCCTTCACCACCGCCTTCCTCGCCCTGTTCCGCCTGCTGCGCTACCTCTCCTATGTGGGCCAGGAGGGCGAGGACTCCACGCCCCGGCGTGCGCGTGTGGTGCTCGCCCTGGTGCGCAGCGAGGCCGTGAGCCTGGTGGGCTTCTTCCGCGATGAGCTGGCGACCCAGGTGGGGCCGAAGCGACTCAAGGCCGCCAGCCTTCGGGCCGCGCGGGACATCGCCAAGGAGACCAACCGTATCGCCCGGGAGATCCTGGCGGAGGACGCCCCGGACGCCTCCATGAAGGCCGCCATCGCCTTCACCGCGCTGTTCCGCTCCCAGGTGGTGGCGCTCGTGGAGGCGCTCGAGCCCGCGAGCACCTCCTCGGACGCTTCCTTCCAGAAGCTCGTGGCCCCCGAGGCCATGGCTCAGCGCCTGCGCAAGGATCTCTGGGTCTTCGGCCAGCTGTGCCGCACCACCGAGCAGGCCCTGCGCTCGGAGGATGGGGCGGCCGCGGAGAGCGCTCTGTCCGCCCTCAAGTCCTACCTGGGCTACTTCCAGGACGTGAGCTACCAGCTGCTGCGCTATTCGGATTACGAAACCTTCGATCGCTTCGCCGCGCTCCTCGTGGAGCTGCCCTGGCCGCCCGAAGGCCCCAGCATCCGTCACCGGCTCGCCGAGGACTTGCGCCAGTTCACCCCGACGCTGGAGAGCACCTTCTCCTCGGTCAGCCGCCGCGTGCTCCTCCAGGGCCGCACCTTTGATCGCAAGGAAGCCGAGGCCCTGCGGGACCGCTTCCTGGCCCCTACCGGCCGCTGATCTCCCACACGGCACGGGCCCGCCCAATCCCACACGCCCCTATGATCCGAGGTGCGTTTGCGTCCTGGCGCTCTCTTGCGCTATGGACCCGACGCGTTGCGCCACGGCCTGGGTGTTCAACAGGCCACAGGTTCGTGGTACCTCAGTGATGGATCTCGGACATCAATGTCACGGTGGAGGGGAAGGGACCCAGTCAGTTGAGGGGGGGAGGCCCAAGCCAGCGCGCGGGCCTCACGCCAGCACGGAAAAAAGGCCAGTTGTTTCAATGGCCTACGAGAGTCCCCAGCGCCGTCGGCCAAGGCCTGGGGGACCGCTCAAGTGGCACGCGGTTTGCTCTCAAACAGGCGGCGCATCAGCGCCAGAAGTGAACATCCGGGCCTGCTCCGGAGAGCCCGAGCGGCGAGACCGGCCGCACCGACGCAGTGAGAGAGGCGACACCGCAATGCCTTTGTTCCCCGACAACCAGCGCACCATCTCCGAGCCCGTCTCCTGCAAGGGCCTAGGGCTCCACTCGGGCGTTACGGTGAACCTCACGCTGTGGCCGGCCCCGGCCAATCACGGCATCGTCTTCGTCCGCACGGACACCGCGGGCCAGGTGGCCATCCCGGCTCGCTCCGAGTTCGTGGTGGACACCTCGCTGGCCACCACCCTGGGCAAGGATGGGGTGAAGGTGGGCACGGTGGAGCACCTGCTGTCGGCGCTGGCGGGGCTGGGCATCGACAACGTGCGCGTGGAGCTGGATGGCCCCGAGGTGCCCGTCATGGACGGCAGCGCCGAGCACTTCGTGCAGATGGTGACGAGCGTGGGCGTGCGCGAGCTGGAGGAGCGGCGCAGCTACCTGGTCATCAAGAAGCCCATCACCGTGACGGAGGGGGACAAGGAGGCCACGCTGGCCCCCGCCCGCCGCTTCCGGGTGAGCTGCTCCATCGACTTCAAGCACCCGCTCATCTCCATCCAGTCCTATGAGCTCGAGCTGAGCGAGCGCTGCTTCTCGGGGGAGATCTCCCGGGCGCGCACCTTTGGCTTCCTTCGGGACGTGGAGATGATGAAGAAGCTGGGGCTGGCGCGCGGCGGCTCGCTGGACAACGCCATCGTCGTGGACGAGTCCTCCATCCTCAACCCCGAGGGGCTGCGCTTCCAGGACGAGTTCGTCCGCCACAAGATCCTCGACGCCATCGGGGACGTGTCCCTGTTCGGCCGCCCGGTGGTGGGCCACCTGAAGGTCTTCAAGACGGGGCACGCGCTCAACCACAAGCTGGTGCAGAAGGTGCTGGCGGATCCGAGCTGCTACGAGGTGGTGCAGGGCCGGCCGGTGGACGCGGAGCGGGCAGAGGTGCGCTTGCCCGAGCTGGCGAGCGGGCTGGACCTGGAGCCGCTGGTCGCCTGAACCGAACTTTCTTTTGCGAGGCACAGGACACCTCGGATAAGACGCCGGACCCATGTCCATGCGCCCTTCCCGTTTTGTCCTTGCCGCGCTCCTGGCGGCCTCTTTCGCCGCCGGCTGCAACAAGCAGACGTCTCCCGCGGCCTCTCCTACCACCGCGAGCACCAATGCCGCCGGCGCTCAGTGTGATCTGCCCTCGGATCAGGTCGTCGGCACCTTCAAGCTGGACGGCGCCGAGCAGAAGGTCACCTACGGGGAGCTCACCGCGCGCATTGGCGCGCCCCTGGCGGACCTCGAGAAGAAGAAGCAGGAGCTGCTCAAGCGCGGGCTCGACGGCTACGTGATCGAGAAGCTGGTGCAGGCCGAGGCCAAGAAGCGCGGCATGGCCAACGAGGACGCGCTCCTCAAGGCCGAGGTCGAGGAGAAGGTCGCCCCGCCGAGCGATGCGGAGATCCAGAAGGTCTTCGACCAGGCCAAGGCGGGCGGCCAGCTCCCGGCCGAGGTGACGCTGGAGCAGGTGAAGCCCCAGATTGTCAACATGCTGGGAGAGCAGGCCAAGCGTGACAAGGCGCAGGCCTTCTTCGCCGACCTGAAGTCCAAGGCGGACGTGCAGAACATGCTGCCCGAGAAGCGCACCCAGGTGGAGGCCACCGGCCCGTCCAAGGGCCCGGAGGGCGCTCCGGTCACCATCGTGGAGTTCAGCGACTTCCAGTGCCCGTTCTGCGGCAAGGCGCGCACCACGGTGGACGAGGTGGTGAAGAGCTACGGCGACAAGGTGCGCCTGGTGTTCCGCCACTTCCCCCTGAGCTTCCACGAGAACGCCCCCAAGGCCGCCGAGGCCGCCGCCTGCGCCCAGGATCAGGGCAAGTTCTGGGAGATGCACGACAAGCTCTTCTCCAACCAGCAGGCCCTCAAGGTGGACGATCTGAAGAAGTACGCCGCGGACCTGGGCCTGGACGCCGCCCGCTTCAACGAGTGCCTGGACTCCGGCAAGAAGGCCGAGCAGATCAAGAAGGATCAGGCCGCGGGTGAGAAGGCGGGGGTCAGCGGCACCCCAGCCTTCTTCATCAACGGGGTGGCCCTGTCGGGCGCGGTACCCGCTGACGATTTCAAGGCCATCATCGACTCCGAGTTGAAGAAGAAGAAGTAGACTGGGCGCGTGGCACATTCTCCACGTCCTAAGGCCATTCCCCGCATCACCGGCGAGACGGCATCTCTCGAACTCGAGCGACCGATCGCCACCGGCATTTCGCCGAACCGTCCCTTCGCGGCGCACTTCCATGCGCCCGAGGGGATGGTGCTCCTCCGTGAACCCCCGGGTTTAATCGGCTTCTTCGCCGGCAACCTGGGCTCGCTCTTCATGGAGGACGTCTTCTCCTACGTCCTGTCCGGCATCCGCAGCGGCCAGCTCATCGTCCAGCACGGGACGCTGCGCCGCACGGTGTCGTTCCGGGACGGGCAGGTGGTGTTCGTCACCTCCTCCGAGAAATATGAGCGCCTGGGGGCCGCCCTGGTGCAGCTGGGGCTGCTCACCCCGGACCAGCTCACCAAGGCTGTCGGCAAGGTGAAGCCCACGCGGCGCATCGGCCAGGTGCTCACCGAGGAGGGCATGGTCTCCGAGGCCAACCTCTACAACGCCATGACGTTCCTGGTGCGCGAGGTGGTGCTGAACCTCTTCGAGATGATGGAGGGCAGCTTCATCTTCATGGAGGCTCCGCCGCCGCTGGGGGACATCGTCAAGCTCCCCGAGCGCACCAAGGAGCTGGTCATCCAGGGCATCAAGCGCGGTGAGGCCACCAACCGGCTGCGCCGCCACTTCCCGGACGAGCTGCGGCTGGTGGCCGGCGCCGGAGGCTTCCCTCCCGGAGAGGAGGCGCTGGCCACCAAGGCGAAGCAGGGCGTGACGGTGAAGGATCTGCGCGCCGCCTATGAAGGCAGCCTCCACTCCTTCTTCACGTGGGTGGAGGAGCGCGTGCGCGGGGGCTCGCTCGTCGTCGAGCCCGCGGCGGCGCCTCCCAAGAAGTCCCAGCCTCCGGCGGAGGTCCTCGCCTCGGAGATCACCAGCCCCGAGGAGCGCTACAACCTGCTGCTCGCGCTGGTGTACCGCGCCGTGGTGGAGGTGGGGAAGGACGTGAGCATGTTCCACAGCTTCCTCAAGTCGCCTCCTCAGGGGCTGGAGGAGGCGTACGCCAGCGTGCTGATCGACAAGGAAGGGCGCGTGGACGTGGAGCAGATCCGCCGCAACGTGGCGAGCGGAGACGAGGCGCTGACTCGCGCGCTCACGCTGGAGGCGCTCGATGCGTTCGTCTCCTACGCGCTCTTCTCCGCGCAGAACGTGCTGCCAAACTACCTGGCCGAGCAGCTCTTCCTCACCTACCGCGCCCTCCAGGAGGGGCTGACGTGATCACGGCCTCCGCTGCGCGCGAGCGGCTCGCGCTCGCAGCGGATCTGCCGCTGGAGCAGGGGCTCTCCCTGTACTCGCGCGTGGCTCCGCACATGGGCTACGCCAAGGTGGGGCTCTCTCTCTTCGTCGAGCATGGCCCGGCGGCGGTGGTGGCCTTCCAGAAGCTGGGCGCGAAGGTGTTCCTCGATCTGAAGCTGCACGACATTCCCAACACGGTGGAGCTGGCCGCCGCGCGCGCCGGGGCGCTCGGGGTGGCGCTGCTCACCGTCCACGCCGCCGGGGGCGAGGCCATGCTGAAGGCCGCGGTGCGCGGGGCTCGCGAGGGAGCCAAGGCCCAGGGACATGCCGCGCCGCGCGTGCTCGCGGTGACGGTGTTGACCTCGCTGTCCGCCGAGGATGTGGCGGCGGTGGGACTCACCGGCACTCCAGAGGCGGCGGCCCAGCGGCTGGCGCGGCTCGCCGTCGGCTCGGGAGTGGATGGCCTGGTGTGCTCTCCGCGCGAGGCGGAGGGCTTCCGCCGCTTGCTCGGCCCCTCGCCCTTGCTGTGCACGCCGGGCATCCGGCCCGCGGGTGCGGAGAAGGGAGATCAGGCCCGCGCCGAGACTCCGGCCTTCGCGATCCGGGCGGGTGCGGATCTGCTCGTGATCGGCCGCCCCGTGCATACGGCCGCGGATCCGCTCGCCGCGGCCCGCGCGATCGCCGAGGAAGTTTCCGCCGCCTGACAGAGCGCCGCCTCCTACGCCAGCCCCACTGGTCACACACAGCCTGCGTGCCCACTTTCGCGATCACGCGGTTGGGGTGGGGGTGGGCATATGGGTCGGTTGGGGGTGCTGGGTTGGGGCGCGGTGTTGCTGTGCACGGCGTGTGGGGCCTCGCGGTCCGCGGTGGTGAAGACACCTCGGGCGGACTCGAAGGCGCAGCTCTCGCGGGCGGCTCCCGGAGAGGAACATCACTCCTCGGCACGCCGCTACGTGGATGAGGATCTGGGCTTCGAGATCGTCCGGCCCACCGCGGAGTGGCAGCTCGACGAGACGGAGGAGCAGAACTCTCCCGAGGGGCTGGCCATCCCCATTGTCCTCAAGCACCGCACGAGCGGCGCCCAGGTGGTGCTGCAGGTGGCACCGGCGGTGGCCACGCCCATTCAGTTCGCCGAGCGGCTGAACGCGGGCCTGCGCGAGCAGCCGGGCTTCGTCGCCTCGGATCCGCAGCCCATCGCGCTGTCCGACAACGCCGTGGGCTTCGACTTCCAGGTGGGAGACGGCGTGCGCGGCCGCGTGGCGGTGACGGAGGGCAGTCCGGGCCGGGTCTTCATGATGCTCGCGACCTGGCCCGCGGGGGCCCCGGAGGACGTCTCGCGCAGCGTGGAGGCCCTCTTTGGGTCGGTGCATCCGCTGCCCGAGCTCACCGCGGCGCGACCGGCTCCCAAGCCGCAACCCGTTCCCAGGGAGGAAGACTCGGGACAGGGCGGGTCAGGCCGCGCTCCCATCCCGATCGATCTGTAAGCGCGAGCGGTGGCTCAGGCTCGGGCCGGCTTGCCCCGGGCCTTGCCCTTGGCGGGCTTGACGGGCGCGGCGGGCGCTTCGGCCTGCGCGCTCTCGGGTGAGGTGGCCCGGAGCCGCACGAGCTCGACGAGCGTGCGCACGCCGACGCCCGTGGCGCCCTTGTTGAAGTAGCCGCGCTCCTTGGGGCTGATGGAGGGGCCGGCGATGTCCAGGTGCACCCACGGCGTGTCGCCCACGAACTCCTTGAGGAAGAGGGCCGCGTTGATGGCGCCGCCCCAGCGCTCGCCGGCGTTCTTCATGTCCGCCACCTCCGAGCGCAGCGAGTCCTTCTGCAGCTCCGTGACGGGCATGCGCCAGAACTCCTCGCCGGCCGTCTTCGCCGCCGTGAGCACCTGCTCCACCGTGGCGTCGTGGTCACCGAACGCGCCCACGATGTAGTTGCCCAGGGCGATCACACAGGCCCCCGTCAGCGTGGCCAGATCGACGATGGCCGCCGGCTTGTGCTCGACGGCCCAGGCGAGGATGTCGCCCAGCACCAGGCGGCCCTCGGCGTCCGTGTTGGTGATCTCCACCGTCTTGCCCAGGCGCGAGGTGAGGATGTCTCCCGGCCGGTACGCGGTGCCCGAGGGCATGTTCTCGCACGCGCCGATGAAGGCGTGCACGGGGAAGGGCGGCTTGAGCTCGCCAATCACCCGCATGGCGGCCAGCACCGCCGCCGAGCCGGCCATGTCCGTCTTCATCTCCACCATCGAGTCGGCGGGCTTGAGCGACAGGCCGCCCGAGTCGAAGGTGATGGCCTTGCCCACCAGCGCCAGCGGCGCGCGCCTGGCGTCCTTCGGGTTCTTCGGGACGTAGGCCAGGTGGATCAGCCGGGGCTCGTGGGCGCTGCCCTGGGCCACACCCAGGAACATGCCCATCCTGAGGCCTTCGATCTCGCGGCGGCCGCCGATGGTGGCCTTGAGGCCCGAGTCCTTCGCCACTTCCTGTGCGGCCTGGGCCAGACGGTTCGGATCCACCACGTTGGCCGGCTCGTTGACGAGATCCCTCGCCCAGTTGGTGGCCTCGGCCACGCGGCGGCCCAGCTCCACCGCCTCCTGGAGCTCCGCGCTCTTGCTCGAGCCTTCCGGCAGCACCAGCCGCACGGTGCCCAGCCCCGGCGCCTTCTTCTCCTCCTTGCCGCCGGTCTTGTAGCGGTCGAACTTGTAGACGCCCAGCAGCAGCCCCTCGGCGATGGCGCGTACCACCACGTCCGCGGGCGCCGTGTCCGGCACGATGAAGGTGAGCTCGGTCAGCTTGAGCTTCTGGGCGGTCTTCGCGGCGCGACCGGCGGCGAGGCGCAGCACCTCGGGGGTGAACTTCGCGCGAGCGCCGAGGCCCAGCAGCAGCACGCGCTCGGCTGGCAGCTTGCCCAGTGTGTGCATCATCAGCGTCTGGTCGGCCTTGCCCTTGAAGCCTTCCTGGGTAGCGGCAGCGCACAGCTTGCCTTCCAAGCCCTTGTCGGCGGCCGCCAGTGCAGCGGGCGCGGTGTCCCCGAGATCGCTCTCGAGCAAGGGGATGACGAGCATGGCGCTGTCTGTCCGCACGGCCTCCGCCGGGACGAAGCTGAAGTTCATGGTGAGGATGGACTCCTGGGGGGTAGGCAAAACGGCGCGGACTGTAATCCCACCCTTGTTGGACGCAAAGCGTCGGCTTCACGTGAACGTTGCAATGACGCAGAGCGCTGGGTAGCTCTTAACGCGTATGCCCACGCTGCTGCTGCACCTGACCGCCATCGAGCAGCTCGCCGCCCACCCGGGCGACCTGCCGCCGGATATTTCACGGGCGCTGACCGAGGATCTCCCGTACGCGCGCTTCGGAGCAGCCCTGCCGGATCTGCCGCTGTGCGAGGGCTTGCGCGGGGGGCTCGCCGCGTTGCTGCCCGAGCGGGAGCTACCGACGTTCGTGCGGCTGTACCACGAGCGCGCGCCCGTGGGGCTGGGGCTGAAGATGGGGGAGTTGGTGGCCACCGGCGCGCTGGTGGGCACCGAGGCGGGGTTGGCGCTGCTGGCCGGCTACTTCACGCACCTGTGCCTGGATCGACGGCTGCACCCGGAGGTGGATCGGCTGGTGGCCCTGCATCGGCGCAAGGAGGAGACGGCGCTGGACGCGCACCGGCAGATCGAGTGGGCGCAGACGCTCTTCTACCTGCGGGAGCTGCACGGCCTGGAGACGCTGGGCACCGCGCGGATACGCGAGCGGTTCCAGGTGACCAAGAGCACCGGCTTTCCGTACCGGGGCATTGGCCGAGGCATCTACGAGCTCGTCCGGCTCTCCTCGCAGGAGCGGGTGGGGCAGGCCCCCACGAAGGCGCAAGTGGACGGGTGGGTGAGGGGGCTCTACCTGATGGGGATGGTGCTCTCCAGCCCGCTGGGGCGGACGCGAGCGCTGCCCGCCTACTCGCAGCTCAGCTTCCACGAGCTGTACCGCCACGATGGCTTCGACTTCGCCGCCGAGGTGGACGCCGCGCTGGAGCAGACCCGTGGCATCCTCCGCCGCCTGTTGATCTACATGGCTCGGGGCACGTTCACCCCGCGTACGCGCGCTCGTTTTCTCGAGGAGTTTCCCGAGGGGACGATTGGCGCCTACGCCGCGTGATCAACAGGCTGCGTTGCCCGGTTCCTGACGTTCCCGCTGGCCTCGAGTCTCATGCGTGAGTTCGAGGCCAGCGGCCGACCAGCCGAGCAAGGGAGGTAGGGGGGAATGCCGCTATCCGAAGCAGGATCGCGCCCCTATCCTCGGGGCAATGACGGTTTTTCTCCTCATCGCCGCGGGTGGTCTTGCGGGCCTGGCGGGCGCACTGCTCGGCATCGGCGGAGGAGTGGTGCTGGTGCCGCTGCTGGTGTTCGGTTTCCACCTTCCGCTGGAGGAGGCGGTGCCGGCGAGCCTGATGTGCGTGGTGGCCAGCTCGTGTGCGTCCGCGGCCAGCTACGTGGACAACCGCCTGAGCGACATCCGCCTGGGGCTCTCGCTGGAGCTGGCCACGGTGACGGGCGCCATTGCCGGAGGGTTGCTGGCGGCCTACTTGGCTCCGGCCATGGTGGCGGTGGTGTTCGGGTTGTTCACCTTCTACGTCGCTCTGCAGATCCTCCTGGTGCGCTCGCCGGCGCAGGAGCCGGTGACCGCCGAGTACACGCCGGTGAACTACCCGCTGGGGATCTCGGGCTCGTTCGTGGCGGGGGGGCTGTCGGCGCTGCTGGGCGTGGGCGGCGGGCCGCTGAAGGTGCCGCTGATGAGCTACGGGATGCGGGTGCCCTTCAAGGTGGCCAGCGCCACGAGCAACCTGATGATCGGCGTGACGGGGGCCGCGAGCGTGGCGTCCTATGCCTGGCGCGGGCAGGTGAAGCTGGCGCTGGTGTCTCCGCTGATCGTGGGAGTGCTGGCCGGGGCGTACTTTGGCAGCCGGCTGATGCCGCGCGTGCCCACGGCGGTGCTCAAGAAGCTGTTCGCGATCGTGCTGCTCGTGGTGGCGGCGCAGATGTTCTGGAAGGGAGGGGAAGGACTGTGGCCGAGCGTGTGGAAGTGAGCGAGGCCGCGGCACCGACGCCTCCGCCTGCAGAGGCGGTGGCCAAGGCGAACGCGGTGGTGGCTGAGACGGAAGCGCCAAAGGCAGCACCCGCCCGAGCCCCCGCGCGGGTGGGGCGCTCGGTGGCGGGAGAGCGGTGGATTGCTCGCATCCTTCGAGGCGGCGCGGTGATCAGCGGAGGGATGTTCCTGGCGTCGCTGGGGCTGGAGGCGCTGCCGCAGTCGCAGACGGTGCAAGTGGCCATCGACACCCTGCGCAAGGGCGCGGCGTCGCTGCTGCTGGTGACGCCGGTGGCGCGGTTGGTGGTGGCCGGCGCCATGCTCGGGCTGCGCGGCGAGTGGCGCTATACCCTGTACGCCGCGGGCGTGCTCGGCCTGCTGGCGCTCGCGGTGGGCGCCGGCATCAGCGCCTGAGCAAGCGGTGGTCGCGGCGGTGAGCTGCCAATCATAGAGCTCCTGTTCGTTGTCTGTTGCCACACATCTGACGGGTGTGTGGCGCTGGCTGGCTGTCTTGGCACTGGCCAAGGCGGCGAGATCGTGGCCTTCAATGGCAACAGATCCAACGAGGGGGGACAATCGATGGGCAGCATTTCACGTCGTTCTGTTCTGAAAGCGGCGGGTGTGGCTGGGGTGGGGCTCGGCCTGGCTCCAGGTTTCACCAAGGCTTTCGCTGCGGCTCCGGCCATCCGATACAACGCGGCGTCGCCCAAGGGTAAGGCGATGCTGGCTACCTACGCCAAGGCTGTCGCCGCCATGAAGGCGAAGCCCGATGGCGATCCCTTGTCGTGGACCTTCCAGTGGTACACCCACTTCGTGAATGGCCCGCAGGACATGACGGGGAAGAGCAACGAGATCAATCGCATCTATGGCACCCAGCCCAGTGACAACAGGAGCCTGGCAGAGGCGGCGTGGAGCACGTGCCAGTCCCATCTCGGGCAACTTGAGGACAACTTCCTGCCCTGGCATCGGATGTATGTCTATTACTTCGAACAGATCATCCGCCAGGTCTCGGGCGATCCCACGTTCACGCTGCCCTACTGGGACTACACCGATCCGAGACAGCAAGCGGTTCCACCTGAGTTCCGCATGCCGGATGATCCTGTCTTCAAGTCGCTCTTCCAGGAGAGCCGGACGCTCTCTCCCGCGGGGAATGTGAACAGCGGGGCCGCGATCACGGCCGCCAATGACGCGCCCGCGGCAGCCCTCAACCTCCTGGCGATGAGGGCGAGATCCTACAGCGGGGACACCGGCTTCTGCTCCCTGCTCGACTCTTCGCCGCACGGTCTGGTCCACGTCTTCACGGGCACGGACACGAACATGGGGGCTGTCCCTACCGCGGCAGGGGACCCGGTGTTCTGGATCCACCACTCCAACATCGACCGGATCTGGGCAAGCTGGAATGCGGCGGGGCGCGAGAACCCGACGGACCCGAACTGGCTGTCGAGCTCGTTCACGTTCGCGGGACCGGACGGCAAGTCTGTGCAGCCGGTGATCAAGGACTTTCTGGATACCGCTGCCCTCGGCTACACGTACGACGCCCTCCTCAAGCCCCCGGCGCCTACGTTCCGGCTCAACACCGCGGCTGGCACCCAGGCGCCGAGCACGCTCTTCGCGGCCCGAGGCGGGCCCCTGGGGAGGTCGCCGCTTCGGGTCAAGCTCGAACGCTCGGCTCCGGTTGGGGGGGCCACGTCGGTGCCCAGCTTGAAGACCGCGGCTGGCTCGCGGCAGATGTTCCTCAAGCTCATGCTGAGCGCCACCGCCCAGCCCAACATGATCTTCAACGTCTACCTGGGGATGCCACCGGAGAAGGAGGGCACGCCTCAGAGCAGCGCCTACTACGTGGGGACCATCGGGTTCTTCGATGTCATCCCGCATGCCGGGCATGGAGGTGGAGCGCCCACGCAGAAGGTGCGCTACCTCGACATCACCGAACAGCTCGCCTCCCTCAAGAAGCAGGGCCTGCTACGCGACGAGCCTCCCAGCATCACGTTCCTTCCCTCGGATGAGCCCGCGGTGAACTCCAATCCGGCGGTGGGTGACATGGCGCTGTTGGTTCGCTGAACGGGCGCATGGCCCCTCGCTCGGTCATGGGTTTTCACCCACGAGCAGGATGCGCGCGATCGTCGGCGCGGCGTCACTGGCGGGGGGCCGCGTGGGGAGGAGGGTGACAGTCATCGGGCTGATGGCCCGGCCCCCGCGCAACAGCCGCTGAAGGGGCGCTTCCATGGGCATGGCGATGGACTTGGGGGAGCGTGCTTCCGCCGTGACTCCAAAGAAGGAGAGCGTCCCGACGTAGGAGGGAGAGTCCGCCCGCGGTTCAGCATGGGGCGGCAGGTTCAGGAAGACGTTGTAGACAACCCCGAGCGGGCGCTTGACGCGCAGGTCCTCGAACTTGAGGAACATGTTCCCCTCAGCGGAGCTGCGCCCCGGCTTTTCCAACTCCTTCATGCGTGCCGTCGGCTCCAGGGTCACGGTCACGGCTTGGGAGCCCAGGGAGATCAGTCCTCGGGCCGCCGGGCTCGCCGCATAGGTCACCGGTTGCTCCGCTGCCAGAGTGCTACGGCCCATGATGAATAGCGCCACGAATACCAGGAGCGCTCCAAGAAGCTTCCATGTCTTTCTCATCTGGTCATGGGCCCTCGGCAGCCTCTTCCCTGGCTGCTCCCAGGAAGCTAGGGCCTGAGTTCAGACTCGTACAGGGCGCCCAACCCGCGAGCCAGTAGCCAGGGGGGGCCAAGGTAGGCTGATCCATCGGCCATGAGCCCTCCAAACGATGCTCCGGTAGACAGTACGAAGCTGCTGCTGTCTTCCGTTCGCGAGCGCCCCATCTTCGAGTCCCGGGACGAGAAGCTGCTCATGGCCACCCAGCTGGAGGTGACGCTGGACAGGTTCTACGTCCACCTGCCCTTGAAGGAGAGCATGCTGGGGGTGAGGCTCGCGCAGCAGGCCCGGCTGCTCCGGGCGAACGTGGACTTCTATCCGGATGATCTCTCGTTCATGGCGGCTGTGATTCAGCTGTCCACAGGCATCCGCGATCCTCATACCCGGATGGTGCTGCCGGAGCCCTGGTCTGCCCTGCGCGCGTATCTGCCCTTCCTGATCGAGGAGTACTTCGATGACGCGGGGAAGCCGCGCTACATCGTGACGAAGCTTCCCCCGGCAATGGATCTGGGCGAGGACTTCGTACCCGGTGTGGAGGTGACGCACTGGAATGGCGAGCCGATGCACTCCCGGATCCAGCGCTTGGGCAGATCCATGTCGGGGGCCAATTACGCGGCGCGGTTCCGGGCGGCGCTTCAAGCCCTGACCACCCGGACACTGGCGTACGATCTTCCTCCGGAAGAGGACTTCGTGATGCTGTCGTACCTCGGCAAGAAGGGGCCCGCCGTGCTGACGCATCCCTGGCTCGTCACCGACAGCCTCATCCCGTTCGAGCTGCAACCCGAGCCGCAGTCCAGGAGCGCGACGGCGCTGGGCATGAACGCGCAAGCCATGCAGGTGCAGCGGTTGAAGAAGATGTTGTTCGTGCCGGATCGCCTGCGGCGGGAGCTGGAGATTGCGGCGGGCCGCGAGCATGAAGCGGACTCCGCGGAAACCCTCATCGGTGGGACCGCCGCGGACGAGACCGTGTTTCCCGAGAGCCTGTCCTTCCGCGTCGCGGAGACACAGAGCGGCAAGTTCGGGTATCTGCGCATCTGGAACTTCATGGTCGGCGATGAGGTGGAGGCCTTCGTCATGGAGGCCGAGCGGATCATCCGGCTCCTGCCTCGGAATGGCCTCATCATCGACGTGCGCGGAAACCCCGGCGGGGTCGTCATGGCGGGGGAGCGGCTCCTCCAGTTCTTCAGCCCCAACCGCATCGAGCCGGAGCCGGTCTCGCTTCGGTGTACCGAGTTCGTCCGGCTCCTCGCCGAGCGGTACGACTGGCTCGAACCGTGGAGGAGGTCACTCAACCTGGGAGTCGTGACAGGAGAGTTGTTCTCCCAGGGCATTCCATTGACCTCGGTGGACGAGGCGAACAGCGTTGGCCGGATCTACACGGGGCCGGTGGTCCTCATCTGCGATGCGGAGAGCTACAGCGCCTGCGATTTCTTCGTCGCGGGGTTCAAGGATCACGGCCTCGGGAAGATCATCGGCACGGACAGGCAGACCGGTGCGGGTGGCGCGAACGTCTGGAACCACGAGCTGCTGGTGGAGGCCGGAATCGAGGGCAGCGGCTTGAAGTACCTGGCACGCGGGGCCTCCATGAATGTGGCGATGCGAAGGTCCACGCGCGTGGGGGCGATGCGCGGAATTCCCGTGGAGGGGCTGGGCGTGGAGGTGGATGTCCACCATCGATACACCCGCGATGACATCCTCCATCAAAACGTCGATCTCTTGAATCGCGCGGGCCAGTTGATCGCCTCTGGCGCGTAGAAGCGCTCGTCAGGGGCGCCCCCCGGGTTCACGCCCCGCTCGCGGTGAAGTGCGCCAGCACCTTTCGCACCTTCTCGGCCTCTTCGGCCCGGCCCTGCTCCTCGTACAGCGGCAGCACGGCCTCGAACTGAGCCTTCGCCGCTGGCAGATCCTTCTGCTGGTAGCAGGCGATTCCCAAGTCCCACCGGGCCCGGGCCTCGAAGACGTGATCATGGAGCTGCGCGTACAGCTCCACCGCCTGGAGCAGGTGCGGCCTCGCGCCCTCGTGGTTTCCGAGCAGCCCCTCCGCCTCGCCGAGCAGCAACTGGCAGAGCGCCAGCGGCTCCGGCTCGTGGCCCTTCTCCAGCAGCGTGAGGGCCTCCAGGAAGCGCTCGCGGGCGCGCTTGTAGTCCCCGGCCTCCATGCGGATGTCGCCAATGTCCATCAGCAGCGCGGCCACCCGCTCCGTGTTGCGCGTCTGCCGGAAGAGGATGAGCGCCTCCTGGTACTTCTCCTCGGCGCCCTCGGTGTGCCCGAGCGCTCGCAGGCTCTCGCCGATGCAGGCCCGGCACAGCGCCTCGCCCTCCTTGTCCTTCGCCTCGTTGTAGAGGGCCGCGGCCTGGGCGATGCGCTCGATGGCGCCCTTGTGGTCATCGAACTGGGCGCGCGCCACGCCCAGCCCGTACAGCGCCTGGGCCTGGCCCGTCTTGTGGTGCGCCGTCTTGAACAGGCCCAGCGCCTCCTCGTAGTGCTTGCGGCTCGCGGCGTGATCCTCGAGCAACCCATGGAGCTCGGCGAGCTGGATCAAGCCCTGGCCAACCTCCACCGGGCTGCCGGTGAAGCGCAGGGCGGCCAGCGCGTCGCGCTGCTTCTGGAGGGCCGCTTCGATATGGGTGCGTTCGGTGTCCGTCAGGCTCATCGGCGAATGGTTCTCAACGGGTGAGGCGGGAAGGGGAGCTCAGCCCCCGGGGTCAGCTCAGCTCTCCGTCTCCTTGTTGCGGCGCCGGGCCTGCTTGTCCAGCAGTTCCTGCCGGCCGTTCTTATCGGCGCCATTCCGGTCGCCGCTGTCCCCGCGCTCGCCCTTGTCGCCCTTCTCGTGCACCAGCAGCGGCGAGAAGAAGCAGTCCTTCTTGGTGTACTCGTCGAAGGCGAAGGCGAAGCGGTAGCTGGCCGCCGCGCGCTGGTTGCAGTCGGTGCGCTCGCAGAACCGGCAGGTGATGCCCGTGGCCACCGCGTCCTTGCGCAGATCATTCGTGGGCAGCCCATAGGCCAGGTACTTCGCGTTCTCCGCGTGGGTGCCCAGGCCAATCGAGTACGCGGTGCCCTTGACGATGGAGCCTTCAATCGGCTGGAGCTGCACCTTGGCGAAGCAGAAGTACGCGGTGCCGTCCGGCATCATCGAGTACTGCCGCGTGAGCTGGCCCGGGTTGAGGAAGGCCAGGTGCACGGCCCACTTGCCGCACGAGCCTCCGCCAGAGGCGAACTTCAGCCCCGTGCCGCTGTAGCGCTTGGAGATGTTGCCGGCGATGTCCGCGCGCAGGAAGTGGAACGGCAGCCCCATGCGCTTGGGATCCGAGAGGTTGCACAGCCGGTGGGCCACCGTCTCGTACGTGGTGCCGAAGATGCTGGACAGCAGCTCCACGTCGTAGCGCGTGCGCTCCACCTCCTTGAAGAAGTCCCCGTACGGCAGCATCAGCGCGCCGGCGAAGTAGTTGGAGAGGTTCACCTTGATCAGCCGCAGCGTCTCCGCGTGGCGCGTGCGGCCGGCGCCCACGATCCGCTCCACCAGCTTCGTCCGGTCCATCAGCAGCAGCCCGATCGAGGTGGCCACCTGGAACTTCAGCGGCTGCTCGGTCAGATCCGGCGAGAGCGTCAGGGTCTGCTCCGTCAGATCCAGGCGCCGCACCACGGACGAGCCGCTCGGGCCCCGCTCGAACCCCACGCGGAAGCCGAACCGCTCCTCCAGCAGCCGGATGAGCTGCGAGCTGGTCAGCAGCCGCTCCAGCTTGAAGTCCCGCCGCAGCGCGTCCGCCTGCTCTTCCAGCTCGGGGAAGTAGTTGCGGTGGGACTCCAGGAAGTCGCTCACCTCGTCGAAGGGCGAGTAGTCGTAGCGCAGGCCCGGCCCGTCGTTCGACTGCGCCCGGGTGCGCTCCTCGTTGGAGAGCTGCGCCAGCACGTTCTCCAGCTGCGTGCGCGTGTTCTTGTAGAGGTTGAAGAGCGCGGCCACCGTGCCCGCCAGCTTCGGCTCGGCCGACAGGCTCTGCAGCGACTCCGAGTCGATATCCAGGCTCTTGAGCAGCGGCTCGTCCAACAGCTTCGCCAGCGCCTCGTCCACCCGGCCCTCGCCCAGCGTGGACATGAACTGCTCGGGATCCTGATCGAAGTAGCGCAGGGCCTTCCACAGCAGCGGGAAGGGCATCACCCGCTTGCCCTTCTCGATCAGGTTCAGGTACGCCGGGGACACCCCCAGCTCCTTCGCCGCGTCCGTCTGCTTGATGTTGCGCGCCAGCCGCAGGCCCCGGAGCTTCAGGCCCACGTTCGCGTTGAGTGCGTTTTCGTTCATTACCTTGTCCTACATTGCGAGGCGTTCAGGCCCGCGTCCGCCACGCTGGGGCGCACTGTGCAAATCGATTTACCGATTTGCAATCAACGTTTCGTGAGGGGAGCGCCCCTGTCTCAGGGGCAACGAACAGGCAGGCCCCTAACAGTCCCGGAGCGTTCATTCCCGGAAAAAGAGAGTCTTTCCGGGGGATTACATCCATTCATGCACGAGGAGCCCCGGGGCATTTTACCCCATGGTCAAGGGTTTACTGACACGCTGCGCCATGAAAATGGGAGGACCGAGCATCCCTCGGGGAGCGGGGTACAACAGATGAGGCTCGCATCGCCGGGGCCTTTGAGCCAGCCTCTGGGGCTCGGACCCTGACCCTGGAGCGACTCCTTGGCCGAACTCCGTCCCTTCCGTGGCCTTCGCCCTCCGAAGGAACTGGCGCAGCAGCTGGTGGCACCTCCTTATGACGTGGTGAACGCCGAGGAGGCTCGCGCGTATGCGAAGGGCAACTCGCGCAGCTTCTTCCGCGTCTCGCGGCCGGAGATTGATCTGCCGCCCGGCACGGACGAGCACTCGGACGCGGTGTACGCGAAGGGCCGGGAGAACCTCGCGCTCTTCCAGAGCCAGGGCTGGCTGAAGCAGGACACCGAGCCGTGCTTCTACCTGTACCGCCAGCGGATGGGCGCGCACGTGCAGACGGGCGTGGTGGCCGCCGCGAGCGTGCAGGAGTACGACGCCGGCCTCATCAAGAAGCACGAGCTGACGCGCGCGGACAAGGAGGACGACCGGACGCGGCACGTGGACGAGCTCGGGGGCAATGACGAGCCGGTGTTCCTCACCTACCGCACCTCGGCGGCCATCGGCGCGCTGGTGGAGGAGGGCACTCGCGGCGCTCCCGAGTACGACTTCACCACCGAGGACGGGATCGGCCACACCTTCTGGGTGGTGCGCGGCGCGCTCAATGCCCGGCTGCAGGAGGCGTTCCGCGCGGTGCCGGCGCTCTACATCGCGGACGGGCACCATCGCTCCGCGGCGGCCTCGCGGGTCCACGCGCGGCGCCGTCAGCGCGGCGAGGGCGGCGGGCATGATCGGTTCCTCGCGGTGATCTTCCCGCACGATCAGATGCAGATCCTCGACTACAACCGCGTGGTGAAGGACCTGCGTGGACAGTCGCCGGAGGAGCTGCTGCGGCGGCTGGGCGAGCGCTTCGAGGTGAAGCAGGGCGCCCAGAAGAAGCCGGATCAGGTGCACCGCTTCGGGATGTACCTGGGCGGCCAGTGGTACCAGCTCACCTCGAAGCCAGGGACGTTCGAGCAGACGCCCACAGGCGTGCTGGATGTGACGATCCTCCAGCGCAACGTGCTGGAGCCGCTGCTGGGTATTGGCGATCCGCGCAAGGACTCGCGCATCCACTTCGTGGGAGGCATCCGGGGCATGCAGGAACTGGAGCGGCTGGTGGACGGCGGGGCGTGGAAGGTAGCGTTCTCCCTCTTCCCGACGAGCCTGGACCAGCTCATGGCCATCGCGGACGCGGGCGAGATCATGCCTCCCAAGTCCACCTGGTTCGAGCCCAAGCTGCGCAGCGGTCTGGTGCTGCACCTGTTCTGATGCGAAGCCGCTCCCTGCCAAAGAGGACCGGAAGAGGGGATGCGAGGCCCGCCCTCCAGTGGCTGGGCCTCGTGCTCCTGTGCGTGGGGCTGGGCGCCTGCCATCCCGAGGTCGCTCCCGCCTTGCGGGCCGAGCGGACCGAGGAGGCGAACCCGGCCCTGCGCTACAACGTCACCTACGTGCACGGGCCCGAGCCCGCCATCGACGTGGAGGTGGTGCTCGTCCACGATGCGCCCGAGGACTTCCTCTTCACCGACGGCGGCGGGGTGGACACCGTCGAGGCCTATGACGAGACGGGCAAGGCCCACGCGCTGTCCGTGCGTGACGGGGAGGTGAGCGTCCCCTCCGGCACGCGCTTCCTCCGCTACCACTATCCGCTGGGAGAGCGGCACAAGCGCAAGCGCAGGTGGGACTCCTTCGCTGGCATGGGGCAGGGGGATGCGTGGCTCATCGCGGGCAAGGCCTGGTTGATCCGTCCGCGCGTGGCGGACCCGGACATCCAGGTGGAGCTCTCGATGCAGGGCGGGGACGTGCTGCTGCCGTGGCAGCCCGGGCCGGGAGGGCTGTACCACCTGAGCGCCGATGATCTCGTGGACTCGGGCATCCACGGCTTTGGTGGCCGGCGCTGCCGGGCGCAGTTGACGGACGCGGTGATGGACGTGGCCATCGAGGGCCGGATGACGCACCTGACGGACGCACAGCTCTGTGACTGGCTCCGCCAGACGGGCGAGGAGGTGCGCAAGATCCGGCGCGACTTCCCCTACCCGCGGATCACCGTGGTCGTCTATCCGGTGCCGGGGCATGACGAGGCCAACGTCTTCGGCATGGTGATGTGGAGCACGCCGCCCAGCGTCGCCCTGCTGGTGGGCCAGGACACGACGCTCAATGCGCTCTCCGAGGACTGGGTGGCGCTCCATGAGATGCTGCACCTGACCCACCCCGCGATCCTCCCGCGCACGCCGTGGATCTCGGAGGGGCTGGCCACCTACCTCACGGAGATCGCCCGCTCTCGCGCGGGTAGGCACTCCGCCGAGCGCTCGTGGGAAGAGCTGCTCAACGGCTTCCAGCGCGGGAGGCAGCAGGCTCACGGGCGGACCATCCAGGAGATGATCGACGAGGACGAGCCCCCGGGGATCTACTGGGTGGGAGCCTGGCTCGCCCTGCGCATCGACGTGGAGCTGCGGCGCGCCACCGGCAACCGGCGGGGGCTGGAGGACGTGCTGGAACTGCTGGCTACGCAAGGATCCACTGCCACTGTAGCTTCCTATGGAGCGGCGGTGGATGCGGTAGCCGGGCGCCCCCTCTTTGACGCGCTGCTGTCCGAGGAACTGCGTCGCCCAGCTTTTGCCGGACTGGAAGGTTTGCTACAAGAACTCGGCGTGACGCCCACTCCGGGCGGCGTCAAGCTTCAACCGGCTCGGGATAGTGTGTTGCGTGAGGCACTGGACGGACAGAGCGCGAGCCGCGCGGAGAAATGAACACAGCCGGAAAATTCGGCCCGTAACCGTCGGCGCGGCCTCTGCGTAGAACATGCATCCACAGTGCGCCCACTTTCGTAGAGATGAGGTCACCATGTCCGTGCGTTCCGCCGTACTGATTCTTGCCACCCTCCTGCCGCTGGCCGTGGGCGCCCAGTCCGCGCCCGCGAAGACGCCGGCCGCTCCTGCGGCCTCGGCCAGCCAGACGTTCACCTATAACGACGAGCTCCACCGCGACACCGTCACCTTCATGCTCGACGGGCCGCTCGAGGTCATCAACGGGCTGTCCAACCAGCTCAAGGGCTCGGTGACGGTGCAGAACAGCAAGGCCAGCGGCCGCTTCACGGTGCCGGCCAAGTCCATCAAGACGGGCAATGATCTGCGCGACGAGGATCTGCTGAACGATCGCTGGCTGGACGCGGAGAAGACCCCGGACGTCATCTTCGAGTTCAAGGACGTGCAGCTGCCCGAGGCGCTCGAGCCCAACAAGCCCGTCAAGGTGCAGACGAAGGGCAACTTCACCATTCGCGGCGTCACCCGCGAGGAGCCGGTGGAGGTCACCGCCGTGCTCTTCAAGGAGAGCGCCGAGACGAAGAACCGCGCTCCGGGCGATCTGCTCCGCCTGCGCGCGAAGTTCCGCATCCCGATCGAGGCGTACGGGATGAAGCGGACCAAGGCGTTGATCCTCAAGGTCGGCGAGGTCGCGGACGTCGCCGTCGACGCCTGGGGCTCCACGCAGTTCAAGCTGTAGTAGCGCCAAGGTTGTACCCCCAACGCAGTACCCCAACGCAGTACCTCTCAACGCAATCCCGAAAGGAATCATCCATGAACGTCAAGGCTCTGGCTGCCATCGTCGGTACCCTCTCGCTGGGCGCGCTGGCCACCGGCTGTGCGTCCAACAAGGCCTCCGAGGGCACCACCTCGACCGACGCGGCCACCAAGGGCACGGAGTCCTCGTGCAAGGGCACCGGCGCCCAGAAGGGCACCGAGTCCTCGTGCAAGGGCACCAGCGCTGCCCCGAAGGGCACGGAGTCCTCGTGCAAGGGCTCCAGCGCGGCTCCCACCCAGGAGAAGGGCTCTGAGGGCAAGTGCGGCGCCGGCTCGTGTGGCGGCAAGAAGTAAGCACCTGTCTTGAGTCGACGCGGGCGGTGGGGAGGAGACTTCCTGCCGCCCGTGTTGTTTTCAGCCGAGGATCTCCACGTGTCCAACAGCTACGCGCAGAGGCATGGACTTCAACCGCTGGGAGCCGGCATCGGCCTGCGGCGCAGCTTCTACGAGACGCTGCCTGCCACCGAGCGCACCGTTGACTGGCTGGAGATCATCCCCGAGAACTTCCTGGCCCTGGGCGGCCGCCCCCAGCACACCCTGGACGCGTGCGCCGAGCGCTGGACGGTGCTGCCGCACGGCGTGGGGCTGAACATCGGCGGGCCGGATCCGCTGGACGAGGAGTATGTCACCCGGCTCGCGGCGCTGGTGGAGCGGGTGGACGCGCCCTTCTTCTCGGATCACCTGTGCTACTCGCGGCTGGGTGGGGTGTACCTGCACGATCTGCTCCCGCTCCCCTTCAATGAGGAGGTGGTCGAGCACGTGGTGCCCCGCGTCCGCGAGGTGATGGCCCGGGTGGGCCGCCCCTTCCTGCTGGAGAATCCCAGCTACTACGCGAACATGCCCGGCGGGACGCTGGCCGAGGCCGACTTCCTGCGCCACGTGGCCGAGCAGGCCGACTGTGGCCTGCTGCTGGATGTGAACAACATCTACGTCAACGCGCAGAACCACGGGTATGACCCGCGCGCCTTCGTGGACGCGCTGCCGCTGGAGCGCGTGGTGCAGATCCACCTGGCCGGGCACGATCGCTACCCGGACGTCATCATCGACACGCACGGCGCTCCGGTCTGTGACGAGGTCTGGTCGCTCTACCGCTACGTGCTGGATCGCTCTGGCCCGGTGTCCACGCTGATCGAGTGGGATCAAGCCATCCCCTCGATGGAGGCGGTGATGGACGAGGCGGACCGGGCGCGCGCGGTGCTGCGGGAGGTGGCGCGATGAAGCCCAGCCTGCGGCACTTCTTCGACTCGATGGGGGACTTCCTCGCGGATCCCTCCCGGCAGGAGCGGCTCCACGCCGAGTACCCGGGCTGGAACGCGCCGCCCTCACGCGTGGCCATCTACGGGCAGTTCGTGCGCGGCCACGTGCGCACCACGCTGGAGAAGCTCTACCCGCTCACCCTGGCCAGTGTGACTCCCGAGTGCTGGACGCGCCTGGTGGAGGGGTACACCGCCACGCGCCCAGCCCGGCACCATGAGATGAACCGGATGGGCGAGGCCTTCCCCGCCTTTCTGGCGGACGTGGCCGTGGCCGAGGGGCTGCCGGAGTTTCTCCCCGCGCTCGCGCGCTTCGAGTGGGCGGACTGGGCGGTGTACGTCTCGGAGGAGCAGGTGCCCGAGCGCGCGGAGCGGCTCACGGTGAACCCGACGCTCACGGTGCTCCAGCACCCGTTCCGGCTCTGCGCCTATGTCCGCGAGAAGGGCAGCGCGCAGGCTCCCGAGGCGGGCGACGAGATGGTGTTCCTGTGGCGCCATCCTCGCGAGCTGACCACCTGGTTCATGTCGGCCCACGAGCGGGCCCTGCTGGCGCTGAAGATGGCGATGGAGGGGCTGTCGTCGAGCGACGTGGCGGAGGCGACAGGCGTGGCGGAGAACGACGTGCGCCGAGCGGTGGAGGAGTGCTCCCGGGACGGCCTGGTGCTCGGGCCGTAGCGCCGCCTCGGCTCAGGGAGCTTCTGCCCGGCACACGCGGCCGCCGACACCGTCCTCGCACGAGTAGTGGGCGGGACACTGCGCCTTGGTGGTGCACCGGAAGGTGCAGAGGCCCTCCAGGCAGAGGCCGTTGACGAGCCCCAGGTCGCGGCAGTGCTGATCCCCATCACAGCTCATGCCCACCCCGCGGTATCCGCCGCACCCGGAGAACTGGGCCGTGTCGGGCAGGCACAGGCCGCTCTGGCAGGTGAAGCCATCATCGCAGTTGGTGGACTGGGAGCACTTCACCACGCAGGCCGAGCCCCCCTCGGGCAGGGGCTGGCAGGTGGAGCCGGCGTGGCACTTCCAGTCCCCATCGCAGGGAGTGCACAGCGGGCCGTCCTCGCACTGGAAGCCGCGGCAGGTGAGGCCCAGACCGCACTGCGAATCCTCGAGGCACTCCACGCACCGGCCGTCCTGGGCACAGCGGAAGTCGTCCTCGCACCCCGTCACCGAGCACCCGCCCTGCGGCTCGGGCAGGTTCACCCTCACTTCCTTCTGCTCACCGGCGCTCACGCACGTCTCGGCGGTCACATCCGGGAAGCCCGAGATCGAGACGCCCAGCGTGTAGCAGCCATCCGGAAGTGGGCCGATGTTCAGCCGCTCCATCTCCTCCAAAGGTAGCTGCTGCAAGGGGGTGCCCACCACGGACACGGTGGCCCCGTCGATGTCCTGGTGATCGGGCGCCTTCACCCGCACGGACAGGAAGCTGGCCTCCTTCGGGGTCAGCAGGCCCACGGTGACGGACTGCCCGCCCTGGACGACCACGGGCTGGCGCAGGGCCTTGCTCGAGGAGGCGATGATGAACAGCTCGGCCTTGCCCGCCGGGACGCCCTCGAGCGTGAACGAGCCATCCGCCGCCACGGGGCCGCGCACGTCCGGAGAGTCGAACACGGACACATAGGCCACGGAGGGATCGCTCTCGGTGAGCTGGCCATGCACGGTGCCGACGAGGAAGGGCGCGTTCTCCAGATCGCCGCAGCCGGCCGTGCCCGCGGTCAGCACGACAGCCATCGCAATGTGGAGTGCGCGCTGCATCAGAAGCGATACCCCATCCCGGCTTGCCAGCCGGTGAAGCCTACCGCCTGCCCCTGCCCATCGACCACGACGTACGTCAGCATCATCTGCATCTGGGAGGTCAGCTCCAGCCTGTCGCCGAGCCGCCACACCGCGCCGCCCACCACGCCGGGGCTCACGGTGAAGTACTGCTGACCTCCGACGAAAGCCTCCACATCAAAGGACCGCCGAAGGTACAGAGCGGCCACGCGCGGCCCGGCGAATACCATCAGCCGGTCCCAGCGCCACAGGTAGGGCATGCCCACACCGGCGGAGAAGCGGGTATAGGCGAAGGGGACCTCGGAGCCCGGGACGAGCTGGAGGCTGTGCCGGCCGTGGCTGCCGCTGACGTCCAGCATCAGGCTGAAGTCCTGCAGCGGCCGATCCTCCAGCCGCAGCACCACGCCCAGCTCGGGCGAGGCGGGCAGCAGCTCCTTGCGGCTCTGCCCATCCACGAACGAGAACAGCCCTCCCATCACCGAGAGCGAGCGGTGCGGGAAGGTCTCCGCCAGCAGCTGCTCCAGCGGCAGGCGCTCGCCCGCGTTCATGTCCACCTCGCGGCGCACCAGCACCGAGTCACCCTTGGTCAGCTCCACGGTGCGGTGGCCGGGCACCACCGCGGTGCCTCCGGGCAGCTCCGTGCGCGCCTCGCCATCCACCTTGAGGGTGAAGCCATCCAGCCGCGGGTTGTACGAGAACAGCTCCGGGCGCCCCAGCCGATCGATGCTGCCGGAGAGCACCACCGGATCCGCCCCCACCTCGAGGATCTCCGCGGACGGGCGCTGGCGCCCCTGCGTGAAGGCGAAGGTGCGGCGGCGCGCGTAGTCATGCGCCTCGGTGGCGGTGACGGCGCCGTCCGCGTTGCGATCCGCCGAGCCGTTGAGCCCCTCGATGAGGAAGTACGTGTAGATGTCGTTCTGCAGGCCCTCGTCCTCGCGGGCCGTCTCGCCCCAGTCGCAGGCGGCGAACACCATGGAGGCGCGGCTCGACTCCTCCAGGGGGCGCGCGTAGAAGCCGGACTTGATCCCGGCCAGCTCCTCCTCCAGCTCCTTGGGCAGCAGGGACTTGCCGCTGCCGCTGTGGCAGGTGGCCAGCACCAGCAGCCGGCGCCGGCTGGGCAGCTTGTCGAACTCCGCCTTCAGCACGTCCATGGACAGCGCCGTCTGGGAGATGGCCCGGTACGAGGCGTCCTGGGTGACGAGGTAGCGCTTGAGCTCGCCCTGCCCATCCCGGGACAGCGTGCCGTGCGCGGAGAAGTACACCACCACCACGTCGTCCGGCCGGGTGGCCTCCTGTTGCAGCTCCTTCAGGGCCGCGAGGATGGCCGTGCGCGTCGTCTGATCAGGCCGGGTGAGCAAGCGCACCTGATCGAAGTGCCCGCGCGCCGGATCCCCCAGCGCCGTGGCCAGATCCTGCGCGTCCTTCTCCGAGTAGCGCAGGTTGCGCCACTGCGGATCCTGGAACTCGGAGATGCCGACGAGCAGGGCGAGGCGCCTCGGGGCGTAGGCATTGGACAACGCCGCCTCGTCGAGCTTGAGCGGCACCAGGCCGCCCTTCTCGTGGGCAGAGGGGCTCGCGCAGGCCACGAGGGCTCCGAGCAGGATGAGGACGAGGCGCTTCACGATCAGCGCGGATTCTGGCCGTTTTGAACGAAGACGTCGAACCGTGCGACGGACAGCGGATTGTCTCCCTGGGCCGTTCCGCCCTCTAACGCCTTCTGGACTTCATCCGGAGACAGCTCCTCACCCGCCGGAGAGGCCACCAGCCACAGCGTCACCGTCCCCTGCTCGCCGGTGAGGCTCACCCCGGTGAGGCCCTGGGGGCCTTCCAGATCGTGCGTGCCCGCCTCCAGCCGGAAGCTGCCGAGCCGCTCGGGGGTCCCCTTGTCCACCTGCTGGAAGAGCAGGGCGCTGCCCGCCTCGGTGGAGTGGTAGCGCAAGAGCAGCACATCCTCCGGCTGCACCGCCGCCTCCGGATCCAACCGCCGCAGCTGGCCCTCCGCGCTTCGAGCCGCCGCCACCAGCTCCAGGGCGATGCGGCCCGAGCCCTTCACCCCATTCCAGCGCTGCTCCCGGGGAGGAGCGATCAGGCGCGGCACCAGCACCCCACCCAGCACGCAGGCCGCCACCGCGGCGGCCACTCCCACCCACCGGCCGAGGTGGTTGGGTGTGCGCAGGCGTCGCTTGAGGCGCATCCAGCCCACCTCGTCCAGCGCGGCCTCCTTCGGAGGGACCAGCCCGAGCAGGAGCGAGTCCACCTGCCCCTCGAGCAGGCCCGGGCCGGAGTGCTGGGCGAGGAACTCCTCGCAGACGTCGCACGGGGAGGCCAGGTGCTCCCGGAAGTAGGCCACCGCCTCGGGCTCCCGGGCGGCCAGTGCGCTCAGCGTCTGGGCATCAAGGTGCTTCATGACATCACTCCCACCGCCCGGCGAGCACGCGCCGCAGCAGCTCCCGCTTGATGCGCGCCCGGAACCGCTCCAGCCGCATGGTCACCGCGCTCTTGCCCACGCCGAGCTGCTCGGCGATCTCGCGCGCGGACAGCTCTCCCTCCAGGTAGAAGAGCTGGACGGTCTTCTTCTCTTCGCCCTCGGGCAGCTCGGAGATGAGCTGACGCACCACGGCGATGTCCCGCTCCACCTGGAGCGCCTCGGGCAGGGCGGGGACGGCTTCGGGCTGAGGATCCTGGGTCTCGTCCTCCAGCCGCCGCTGATGGGTCTTCCGCTCCAGGCGGGTGCGCGCCCGGTTGCGGGCAATGGACAGGAGCCACGCCTCGAAGGCCCCAAGCTCCTTGAGCCGGGGCAGCGCCTTGAACGCTCGGACGTAAGTCTCCTGGATCACGTCTTCCACCTCATCCGCATCCAGCGCGGCAAACCCCGAGGTCAGCCGGGCCACCAGGGGCCGTGTTCGCCGGTACAGCTCTCCAAAGGCGGACTCCTCCCCCCGCGCGGCCCTCCGCACCCACTCTGCCAGTTCCTCTGAGGAACCCACCTGTCCTCCTGACCTCCGGAGCCGCCTGTCGGCCACACGCCACGTGTCACACCCCGCCTGCTCTTCATGCTGGCCCCCGAGGGCCCGTCGGAGAGAATGGCGGCGCGGTTCACTTCCTAAAGGACACAGCCATGCGCGTCATCAACTTCAATGCCGGCCCCGCCGGCCTGCCCCTGCCGGCGCTGGAGCGGGCCCGCGACGAGTTGTTGGACTTCCAAGGGTCCGGGATGTCGATCATGGAGCACAGCCACCGGGGCAAGGAGTACGAGGCCGTCCACAACGAGGCCATCTCCCTGCTCACCGAGCTGCTGGGCATTCCGGCCACGCACCAGGTGCTGTTCCTCCAGGGAGGCGCCTCGCAGCAGTTCGCCCAGGTGCCGATGAACTTCCTCACCGCGGGGGCCTCGGCGGACTACCTGATGACGGGGGTGTGGAGCGAGAAGGCCCTGGACGAGGCGAAGTACTACGGCAAGCCGCGCATCGCGGGCACGGCCCTCAACGCCAGCAAGGGCTACACGCGCGTGCTCAAGCAGGCCGAGCTGCAGCTGGATCCGGCCGCCGCCTACGTCCACATGACGAGCAACAACACCATCTACGGGACGCAGTGGCACACGTTCCCGGAGGCGGGCCGGGTGCCGCTGGTGGCGGACATGAGCTCGGATCTGCTGTGGAGGCCGATCGACGTGAGCCGGTTCTCGATGATCTACGCGGGGGCGCAGAAGAACGTGGGGCCCTCGGGGATCGTGCTCGTCATCGTGGCCAAGGACTTCATGGCCAAGGGGCGCACGGACATCCCGAAGATCTTCCGCTACAGCACCTACGCGGAGAACAACTCGCTGTACAACACGCCGCCCACCTTCGCGATCTACCTGTGCCGCAACGTGCTGGCGTGGATCAAGGGCGTGGGAGGCCTGAAGCAGATCGAGCAGTGGAACCGGGAGAAGGGCGAGCTGCTCTACGGCGCCATCGATCGCAACGCGGCCTTCTACCGGGCGCCGGTGGAGAAGGAGTCGCGCTCGTACATGAACGTGGTATTCCGGCTGCCCACCGAGGCGCTCGAGGAGACGTTCGTGTCCGAGGCGAAGAAGGCGGGCATGGTGGGGCTCAAGGGCCACCGCACCGCGGGAGGCATCCGCGTCTCGCTGTACAACGCGGTGACGGTGGAGAACGTGAAGGCGCTGGTAGCCTTCATGGATCAGTTCTTCAAGAAGCACGGCTAGGAGGAGTCCATGAAAGCGACACTGTCCGCTGTGGTGCTGTCCCTGACGCTCGCGCTGCCCGCTCTGGCCACGGAGAAGGAGGTGGCGGGAGTGAAGTTCCCCGACACCACCACCGTCGAGGGCAAGACGCTCAAGCTCAACGGCGCGGGGCTGCGCAAGAAGTTCGTCTTCAAGGTCTACGCCGCGGGGCTCTACCTGGAGAGCCCCACACAGGACGCCGCGCAGGTGATCAGCTCGGATCAGACCAAGGTCGTGCGCATGAGCATGCTGCGCGACTTGGAGAAGGGGAAGATCACCGAGGCCATCACCGACGGCGTGGAGAAGAACAACAAGGCGCAGATGCCGGCGCTGAAGGCGCGGCTGGACACCTTCAACGCGGCCATCCCTGATTTGAAGAAGGGGGACGAGCTGACGATCACCTACGTCCCCGGCAAGGGCACGCGCGTGGCGAGCAAGAGCGGGCAGGAGATGTCGGTGGAGGGCAAGGACTTCGCGGATGCCCTCTTCGGCGTGTGGCTCGGCAGCAACCCGGTGGATGGCGATCTGAAGAACGGGATGCTCGGCAAGGAGGACTGAGCTTCAGCGAGCCGAGCCCGCCGAGGCGGTGTCCTTCAGAAGCCCGAGCTGCACCAGGCTCTCGGCGGTGGCGACGATGGACTCCTCGTTCGAGCGAGGAGCCCAGCCCAGCATGCGCCGGGCCTTCTCGTTGGTGGCGTTCTTCTTCTTGCCGAGCTGAGGCACGAACTGCCGTATCGCCGGATCACGCATCGCGGCGATGCGCACCAGCCAGTTGGGCAATTGGAAGGACGGCACTTTCCTGGCCACCGCGCCCATGCGGGCCTTCAGCACCTTGGCAATGTCGAGCATCGACATGAAATCGCCAGCGACGGAGATGAAGCGTTCGCCCTTGGCGGCGGGATGAGTCATGGCGCGGATGTGCAGGTCAGCGACGTCTCGCACATCAACGACACCAAAATAGAGCTTTGGGCAGCCGGGTAGGGCGCCGTCCAACATGCGCTTCACCAGGTGAATCGAAGTCGAATAGTCAGGCCCGAGAATCGGGCCGAGGACACCCACCGGATTGACGACGGAGAGCTCGAGGCCGCCCTCCTTGGCGATGAAGTCCCAGGCCGCTCGTTCGGCCAGAGTCTTGGACTTCACATAGGCGGACACGTGGTCATCGATGGCCGTCCAGTTCGTCTCGGTGAACGGCTTGTCATGTGGCTGCTCGCCGTAGCCAATCGCAGCGAACGAGGAGGTCAGCACCACGCGCTTGACGCCAGCGGCGCGCGAGGCCCGCAGCACACGGAGCGCGCCTTCACGCGCGGGCACGATCAGCTCGTCCTCGTGCTTGGGGACGGCCGGGGGAAAGGGCGAAGCCACGTGCAGCACGTACTCGCAGCCCGCGACGGCCTCCGGCCAGCCCGCGTCGCTGGTGAGATCCGCGGCGACGAAGGACAAGCGATCGCCCGGCTCGGTGCCGCCCTGCTTCAGCATGGAGCGCACGTCGCCCTCGCGCTTCAGGCTCCGCACCGTGGTGCGCACCTGGTGGCCCGCGGCCAGGAGCTGCAGGATGCAATGGCTGCCAATGAAGCCTGACCCGCCGGTCACCAGAATGGTGCTCATTTCCCCCTCCTCGAGGTCCTCACGCGCCGCGGTTTGCCCGCGGACACAGTCATATCCCACGGTGAGGCTTGCTGTGCACGCAGTCTGAGGGGCCCGAGGCTGCTCAGAACAGGCTGAGCTGGGCCGAGGGCCGCGCCGGCCGCTGGAAGGTGGTGGGCGCGGTCTCCGTCATGGAGGACATCCGCATGCCGACCTTGCGCGCCGCCGTGTCGAACAGGCGCTCGATGGTTTGAGCGTAGATCCCCTCGCCGCGCATGCGGTGCTGGAAGCGGGGATCCGACAGCTCTCCGCTCCGAGTCTCCCGGATGCGGTGCAGCACCCGCTCGGCGCGCAGGGGCAGCTTCTCGCGCAGCCGCTCCTCGAAGACGTCCTTCACGGGGCCGGGCAGGCGCAGCAGGGTGTAGTGGGCCCGGGTGGCGCCGGCCTCGCGCGCGGACGTGAGCACCTTGGCGATGTCCTCGTCATTGAGGCCCGGGATGATGGGGGCCACGGACACCGCCACGGAGAGGCCCGCCGCCGCGAGCCGCTCGATGGCCTGGAAGCGCCGCTTCGGCGTGGCCACGTAGGGCTCCCCAGTCAAGGCCACTCGGGGAGCCTCGGAAACACGAAGGCCGGTAGCCCCGAGTGTGGAGCTACCGGCCTTTTGTTGAGCGGCGGACGGGATTCGAACCCGCGACCCCGAGCTTGGGAAGCTCGTGCTCTACCAACTGAGCTACCACCGCGACCGAAGCGAGCCCAAGGTAGGAGTCCGGCCCTGCCTTGTCAACGACAAGTGACAGCGGCGTCCGCTGCGCTACTCACCTTCCTCCACGGTGAGTTGGTACGGGTCCTGGAAGTTGGACTCGCGGTTGCGCGCGTCGCGGACCTCCAGGATGTAGACGCCCGGCTCGGCGCTGTAGCGGATGTTCTCCGGCTGGTCGCCCTTGGCGCGATCGGACGTCTGCACGAGCGCCAGCTTGCCGTCCGCGCCCAGCCGGTGGAGGTACAGCCCCACGTCCACCTTGAGGATGCCCAGCAGCGTGGCCCGGATGGGCGTGCGCACCGGCCGGTCCGACAGATCCAACCGGAAGTAGTCCACGTCCCTCGTCGGGTAGATCGTGCCGCGCATCGCCTTGCCGAAGGTGAGGTCCGTGGCGCGATCAGGCGTGTTGTTCGGCTCGCGCTCCTCGCTGCCGTTGTCCGGCACCGTGGTGAGGGTGATCCGGTACGGCTGGTCCGCGTTCTCGTAGTCCTTCACCCACTTGCCGCCGATCTTCTTCGCGGCTCCCTCGACCTTGAAGTAGCAGGTGCCGTTGCAGGACACGTTGTTGAGGCGCTCGGGCTCCTTGATGGCGCCGTCGTTCGCCCGCAGCGTCACCGTCTCCTGCGCCCCGTCGCCCGTCGGCGGATCCACCGCCGACAGCACCAGGTCCAGCCGATCCACCCCGGACAGCTCCACCTTCGCGAGCACCGGCTCGGTGGTCTTCAGCACGTAGTAGTCCACGTCGCTCTTCGGTGCGAGGAAGCCCTCCTTGAAGCCCGAGCCGATGATGGGCGTGGCCTTGTAGAGCTCGTCGTTGGGCTCCAGCTCCGCGTTGGCCCCCGCCTCCTCCAGCGAGACGGAGAGGGTGTACGGAGTCGTCGCGTTGTAGCCGCGCTTGCCCTCCTTGCCCGTGCCGCTCCAGGTGCTCTTCACCACCACGTAGATGACCTTGTCCGCGGCGCGAACGCCGATGTTGCGCAGCGCGAGCGCCTCGCCCTCCTTGCCGCGCAGCGAGAACAGGGGCGCCTCCGCAGCGGAGAGCACCGCCAACTCCGGCCGCACGCCCTCGATGGCGGACAGCTCGATCTTCAGCGCCACGCCCGGCAGCTCTGGAGGCACCTTCATGCCCGCATCGATCGCCTGACCCAAGGCCCAGGCCGCGCCGGTGGAAGGGTCCGTGGTGGTGCCAGAATCAGGAGACGTGGGCGCGCCGGGAGCGGGCGCCGCGGCCGTTCCACCCGTGGACGGTGTGGTGGTGCCATCCGCCGGAGGTGTAGCGCCCTCGGTGGGAGGCGTCTCTCCCGAGGGAACCGCAGTGGGGGTGGAACCTTCACCGGAAGGCGGTGTCCCCTGGGGCGTCGTAGGCGCGGCGCCCTCGGTGGGCGTCGGAGTCGGCGCAGGCGTCGGAGTCGTCGACGGTTGCGGAGTCGTCGGTGTGGTCGGCGCAGGAGCCTGAGTCGGGGCCGGGGCTGGAGGCGTGCCGCCGGTGGGTGCCGGAGCGGGGGGGCTCGCCTCCTGTCCAGGCAGCTCGATGCGGTACCAGTCCTCGTCTCCCGAGCTTCCGATATAGGCCGCCACGGTCTGCCCCAGCGTCAGCGGGGTCGCGTCCACGGCGCGATCATTGGGCTCGTGCTCTTCGCCCTCACTGGGCTTCCGGTAGCTCACCGTGAGGGTGTACGCGCCACCGCTGCCCTTGCGCGCCGAGGCCACGCGCACATAGCGCTCGCCCTCGACGTAGAGGTTGGGGAAGTGCTCCGGCTTGCCCTCTCCCTCGCTGTTCACCAGCGCGAGCCGGTTCCGGTCCCGGTCATACACCTCGAGCGTCACATCCCCACCCGGGATGCCCGAGACGGTGACGTCCGCGGTGCGTGCGGACGGGGGCGCCAGCCGGTACCAGTCCTCGTCCGCCTTGGCGGGATCGGCCCCGAGGGCGGCGCTCACCACGGCGTCGCGCGCCAGCGTCAGCGCTTGATCCGGACGCTCGTTGGGCTCCTTCTCGCTCAACATGTCCGGGCCGGCGTCCACAGGTCCCGCGTCGGCGACCTCCTCCTGGCCCTTCTTCGGGCAGCCGGCCAGCACGGCGCACACAGCAATCCAGCCCAGATGTCGCATCGCGTTCGCTCGCATCGGCCGCCTACTCTTCCCCGTGGGGACTGGGTGTCAAGCACCGCAAACACCGGAGCCCCCGTTTTCATCCTGACTTGCCGTGGACTGGAGAGTCACTCGGAGACCGATCCAAGATGGGCCGCCATGCGTCGCCCCTTGCTCCTGCCCAGCCTGTTGATCCTCGCCGCTGCCCCGTCCGCCTTCGCCGCGCCGCCTCCCTCCGTGGGCTACGCCCAGGCGGAGGACTACCTCGACAAGGACTCCCACCCCGGGCGCTACAACCCGCTGAACGTGCTCGACGCTCGCGACTCCACCGTCTGGTGTGCCGCTCAAGGGGAGGGGGCTCGGCCTGTGATGACCATCGGCTTCAAGGGCGTGGCCACCGTGGACGAGGTGCGCGTCTACACGGGCAACGGCTCGGAGCGGGACGCCTTCAAGGCGTACGCCCGGGCGAAGAAGATCGCCCTGGAGGGCAAGGACACCGCGCGCAGCTTCACCCTCGAGGACAAGCGCGGCCAGCAGACCATCCCGCTCAACCCGCCCGTGTCCGGCGCGTGGATCACCCTCGAGGTGAAGGACACCTTTCCCGGCTCGGAGCCCCACGCCCCGGTGTGCCTCACGGACGTCGTCTTCTACTCGGGGGGCAAGCCGCTGAACGGGACGAAGCTGGCCCCCTCCCTGAAGTACGACACGCGCATGGCGGCGCTGCTGGGCACCTGGTTCGGGGGCCTGGAGGGCGCGCCGGACCGGTTCCTGTCCTTCTACGTGGATGGGACGTACCGCTTCGTCCACGAGCCGCTGGGAGGCGGCGAGCCGAGCGTCGTCACCGGCACCTACTCCGCCTCGAGCTCCCGGCTGTCACTGGAGCTGCCGAAGAAGGGCAAGGTGTCGACCCGTTTCAACCGGGCGGAGGCCGAGGGCTCGACGGGGGCCTACACGCTCACCCTGGAGGGCGATCTCCCGGACGCGTGGAAACAGCCTTTCCGCAGCCGCCCCTGAGCGAGCGGTTCGCAACCGCGGCAGCAGAAGGGTCCGCGACCTCTCCTGGGCAGCGCTAGACCGCGGCGGACTTCTTCTTGGCGCTGAAGGCCTTGAAGAAGTCGATGATCTCCTTGATGGCGATCTTCGCGTCGGTGGCGTCCTGGAACTCCGACTCCAGGAAGATCCCGCCGCAGGACTCGCAGGAGTCGTAGCTGAGGGGGTGGTTGCGATCACCGCCGGTGATGCGCACGAGGTCCACCTGACACTCGGGACACTGGCCTGTGAGTGCTTCCGTGTCGACCTTGCCGCCCAGACTCTCCAGACCGGGAAGATTGTTGTGGAGCAGGACCCGGTTGAGGTCGGCGACGTCGATCCACAGTCCGCCGCATTCTCCACACTTCCGCAACGCCAATTCGTCCCCTTCGAGATCGGCCATCTCGACGTTGCAAGCGGGGCAATCCATGGGGCGGTTCGTTCTCCTGGTGGGGGGAGGCATGCTCCCCGTGAGTAGGAGAATGATAGGGCGGCCAAATTTCAGGATGCAACCGCCCCCGGTCGTTCTGTTGGCAGTGAACCCTCAAGCCTCCTTCACGCGCCGGATGTCCGCTCCCAGGCTCCGCAGCTTGCGTTCGAGCCGCTCGTAGCCCCGGTCCAGGTGGTAGACGCGGGCTACCTCGGTGCGCCCCTCGGCCCGGAGGCCGGCGAGGATCAGCGAGGCGCTGGCCCTCAAGTCGGTGGCCATCACAGGGGCGCCCGACAGCTTCTTCACCCCCTTCACCACGGCGGTGGGGCCCTGGATGGTGATGTCCGCCCCCATCCGGTGCAGCTCCGCCACGTGCATGAAGCGGTTCTCGAAGATGTTCTCCGAGATGACCGAGGTGCCGTGGGCCACGGACATGAGGACCATGAGCTGAGCCTGCATATCCGTTGGAAATCCGGGGTGTTCGGTTGTCGTCACATCCACCGGGCGGATGGTCTTGGGCGCCTTGCAGCGCATGCCCCCGTTCTCGGTGGTGATGGTGCAGCCGGCCTCGCGCAGCTTGAGCACCACGGCCTCCAGGTGCTCGGGCACGGCGTGCTTCACCAGGACGTCCCCGCCGCTGATGGCCGCGGCCACCAGCAGGGTACCCGCCTCGATGCGGTCGGGCAGGATGGCGTGCTCCACCGGACGTAAGGAGTCCACCCCGTCAATGGTGATCACGGAGGTGCCCGCGCCCTCGATCCGGGCGCCCATCTTGTTGAGCACCCGGGCCAGCTCCTCGATCTCCGGCTCGCGGGCGCAGTTCTCCAGCACGGAGCGGCCCTTGGCCAGCACCGCCGCCATCATCACGTTCTCGGTGCCGGTGACGGTGATCAAATCGAAGTTGACGGTGCCGCCCTTGAGCTGCTTGGCGCGGGCCTCCACGTAGCCCTCGGTGAGGGTGATCTCCGCGCCCAGCGCCTTGAGGCCCTTGAGGTGCTGATCAATGGGCCGCGCGCCGATGGCACAGCCGCCCGGCATGGAGACGCGCGCCCGGCCGTAGCGGGCCACCAGGGGCCCGAGCACCAGCACGGAGGCGCGCATGGTCTTCACCAGCTCGTACGGGGCCTCGGGGGTGATGTGCTTGCCCACGGAGACCGTGCACACGTTCTTCTGGCGCCCCGTGAGGCGCTCGGACTCGCAGCCCATGGTCTCGAGCACCTTGAGCATGGTGGAGACATCCACCAGATCCGGCACGTTGCGGTAGGTGCTCGTCCCGTCGGCCAGCAGCGAGGAGGCCAGGATGGGGAGCGCGGCGTTCTTGGCTCCCGACACCTTCACCTCCCCGTGCAGCGCGGGGCCTCCCTTGACGATGATCTTGTCCATCGGTCCTGTCTCTCACCCCTGTGGCGCGGTGGCCGCAGGTTGTGTCCCAAATGCCAGGCGGTCCCGCCGCTCCAGGTCCTTCTCCACGCGCGCGTCCTCGAATCCCGCGGCCTGAAGCAGCTCCCGGACAGCGTTGCCCTGGGTTTCTCCAATCTCCATTGCAAGGAGGCCGCCAGGCAGCAGGCACCGGCGGGCCCCCTCGATGACGCGGCGGATGACGATGAGCCCGTCCTTCCCGCCATCCAGGGCCAGGTGAGGCTCCCGGCGCACCTCCGCCGACAGCCCCGGAATCTCCCCGGAGGCGATGTAGGGCGGATTGGAGACGACGAGCTGGAAGCGCGCATCCGCCGGCACCGGGGCGAAGAGATCTCCCTGGACGACGGTGACGCGGGCGCCCACGCCCAGGGCCTCGGCGTTCTCCCGAGCGAGCGCGCAGGCGTCCGGCGATACGTCCGTGGCCAGGAGGGAGGCCTGGGGGCGCTCGGAGGCGAGGCTGATCGCGATACAGCCCGAGCCGGTGCACACGTCCAGGGCTCGGCTCGGAGCGTCCTTGGGCAGCACGCGCAGCGCGGCCTCCACCAGCAGCTCCGTCTCGGGGCGGGGGATGAGCACCCGCGCGTCCACCTTGAAGGAGCGGTTGTAGAACTCCTTCATGCCGGTGAGGTACTGCGTGGGCTCGCCGGACATGCGCCGCTCAATGAGGGCGCGGAAGGAGGCCAGCTCCTCCTTGGCGAGCGGGCGATCCAGGTCCACGTACAGGCGGACCCGGCTCGTCTTCAGCACGTGCGCCAGCAGGATCTCGGCGGTGAGCCGCGGCGAGTCCACCTGACGCTTCTCGAAGTGCTGCGTCGTCCAGGTGAGGACCTTGCGGATGGTCCAGGTCTCGGTCATGCGCGGGCGGTGGGGCCGGAGCCGGGGCCCCCGCCGGTCTGCTGCTTGAGGGCCTCGGCCTGGTAGTAGGTGCGGCAGGCGGTGATGACGTCCTCGACGCCCCCCGCCATGATGGCCGGCAGGTTGTGCACCGTCAGGCCAATGCGGTGGTCCGTGAGCCGGTCCTGCGGGAAGTTGTAGGTGCGGATCTTCTCGCTCCGGTCCCCCGTGCCCACCTGGCCGCGGCGCATGGAGTCGCGCTCGTTGCGGATGCGCTCCTGTTCAATCTCATAGAGCTTGGCGCGCAGCATGCGCATGGCCTGGGCGCGGTTCTTCGTCTGGCTCTTCTCCTGCTGGCACTTCACGACGATGCCCGAGGGGTGGTGGATGAGGCGCACCGCCGAGTCCGTCGTGTTCACGCTCTGTCCACCCGAGCCCGTCGAGCGCATCACCTGCATCTCGATGTCCGCCGGGTTGATCTGGATGTCCACGTCCTCGGCCTCGGGCATCACCGACACGGTGATGGTGGAGGTGTGGATGCGGCCCTGGGCCTCGGTGGCCGGCACGCGCTGCACGCGGTGCACGCCGGACTCGTACTTCATCTGGCTGTAGACGCCATCGCCGGACAGGGTGATGGTGGCGTCCTTCACGCCGCCCGCGCCGCCGGGGCTCATGTCCACGATGTCCGCCGACCAGCCCTTGCGGGCCGCGTAGCGGAGGTACATCTGCATGACTTCCTCGGCGAACAGGCCGGCCTCGTCGCCGCCGGCGCCCGCGCGGATCTCCAGGATGACGTTCTTCTCGTCATTGGGATCCTTGGGCAGCAGGAGGATCTTGAGCTGCGCCTCCAGATCGTCGCGCTGCTGCTTGAGCCCGGGCAGGGCCTCGCGGGCGTAGGCCTTCTCGTCCGCGTCCCCTCCATCCAGCCAGGCCTCCACTTCCTTCAAGTCATCCAGGACCTTGCGGTAGGCGCGGAACGTCTCGACGAGCTTCTCCAGCCCGGCCCGCTCCTTGGAGACCTTCTGGAGCTTCGTGGAGTCTCCGAGCACTTCCGGGTTGGATAGGTCAGCGGTGAGGCGCTCGAACCGGCGCTCGACCTCTTCAAGCTTGTCAATCATCGTCGTTCCCGGGGTATTGCCCCGTTGGCTGGCCGCTGGCAAGGGCGGAGGGCGTCAAGAAATTCCTTGGAAGCTTGGGCAGGAGCGTGAAAGAAGGGCGCCCGTTGCCGCTACACTGCGGCTCAACAACTGCACTGGAGTGCTTGAACATGCCCGCCCAGAAGGGAAATCGCAGCAAGAAGAAGCTGTCCAACCGCGCGAAGACGAAGAAGGCGTCCCTCAAGCGCCGTCGCGCTCGCGCCCCGCGTGGCCAGAGCAACAAGGCCAAGCACAAGTAATCCGCTGGCGCGGGCCCTTCCCTGAGGACTAGGGGGGAGGGCCTGCCGGGCGGTAGGGCTCCAGCTCGGGCAGCATTCGAGGAAGCCCCGCCGAGCTGGCCGCCAGCAGCCGCAGCACGTCCTCGGCCTCCGCGCCCGTGGCGACGATGGGCTGCATGGGCAGTTCCGGGTAGCGGTCCGTCTTGAGCGGGATGAGCTCGCTCGACAGGTAGCCCCCCGGAGAGAAGCGGGCCTTGAGCAGCGCGCTGCGCTTGTCCTTGGGGTTCCAGTTGCCGCCGAAGACGAAGTTGCCCATCGAGTAGATGGCCGGAGCGCCCTGGTGCAGCTCCATGGCCTGGAGCACGTGCGGGTGGCTGCCGAGCACTCCCGCCGCGCCCGCCTCGATGGCCGCGTGCGCCAGCCGGATTTGATACGGCAGCGGGGTGTACGTGCTCTCGACGCCCCAGTGGAAGAAGGGGAGCACCACGTCCGCCTGGGCCTTGGCGGCCAGGATGTCCTCGCGCAGCATCTTCTCCATCGCGTCCACGTCCGAGTAGTGGCCGGCCACCCCAGGCGTGGTCTCGGTGGCGTAGACCTGGGGCGGCTCGATGTTGCGGTCTCCGAGGAAGAAGTAGCCCAGGAAGGCGAAGCGGATGCCGCCCACGGTGAGGATGGCGGGGCGGCGGGCCTCGGCCAGGGTGCGGCCCGCGCCGAAGTGGGGGATCTTCGCCTGCTCCAGCGTCATCAGCGTGTCCACCAGCCCCTGTGGCCCGTAGTCCATCATGTGGTTGTTGGCCAGGCTCACCACGTCCACGCCGCCGGCCAGCAGCGTGTTCACCAGCTCCGGCCGCGCGCGGAAGTTGAAGTTCTTGGGCAGCTTGTCGGCGCTGTCGGTGAAGGGGCACTCCAGGTTGACCAGGAACAGGTCTCCCGAGTCCGCCACCGCCTTCACCTCCTTGAAGCCGTAGGCGAACATCTCCTCGCGCGTGCGGCCGATCGACACCTGCTGATCAAAGTACTCCTCATAGTGGTGGCCCACGGTTACATCGCCGCCAATCACCAGGGTGACGGGGCGCACCGGGGCTCCCGGGGCTCCCGGGGCTCCGGGCTCTTTCGCGGTGGGCGCAGGTGTCTTCCCGGTAACAGCCGGCTGGGCCGGAGGTGCCGGGACGCTCGCTCCCTCGGCGGGCGGGGGAGGCGCGGCGCCCGGAGCGGGTTCTGGAGCGGGGATGGGCCTGCGAGCGCAGGCGGCGAGCAGCAGGAGCAGGAGGGCGGCACGGCGCATAAGTGTTGGGAAACTCTACCTTGCGCCCGTCGATTGGCGACGCGTAGATTGCCGCGCGATTCATGGCCCGGGAAAAGGACAACATCGCGCTCTCCGACGAGCACAACTCGCGAGGCATCGAGCTGGCTGACCGCGGGTGGCTGGACGAGGCGATCAAGGAGTTCAAGAAGGCGATCGAGCTCGATCCGGCCTCCGCCCACGCCCACGACAACCTCGCCACCGTGTACGCGGAGCAGAAGCAGTTCCGCGAGGCGCTCGGCGAGTACCTCACGGCGCTGAAGCTGGAGCCCGAGAGTGCCACCGCGCACTACAACCTCGCCTGCTTCCTCTCCACCCACGCGGCCGAGATGGCCATCGAGGAATACAAGGAGGCCATCGAGCTGGACCCCGAGTACCCGGACGCCCACCTGAACCTGGGGCTCACCTACGCGGACCAGGGCCGGCTCGAGGAGGCCATGCGCGAGCTGCAGACCGCCATCGAGCTGGACCCGCAGGACGCCTTCCCCCGCCACGAGCTGGCCGCCCTGCAGATGGACGAGGGGGACTACCGCTCGGCCATCAATCAGCTCAAGGACGTGGTGCGGCTGGAGCCGGACAACTTCGAGGCCCAGCTCGACCTGGGCATCTGCTACGCGCAGAAGGGCTTCTACGCGGAGGCCGAGCGGGCGTACGGCAAGGCGCGCGAGCTCAACGCGGAGGATCTGCTGCTCAACTACAACCTCTCGGCGCTGTACGCGCTCTGGGGGCGCCCCAAGGACGCGGTGGCGTACCTCCAGAAGGCGCTGGCGGCGGACCGGGCCAAGGTGATGGGCTGGCTGTCGACGGATCCCATGTTCGACTCGCTCAAGGGCGATCCCGAGTTCGAAGCGCTGTTCTGACGCGATGGCGAGCGAATGGATCTTCCTGGGGTTGGCGATTCTGTTGGTGCTCGCCAACGGCTTCTTCGTGGCGACGGAGTTCGCCATCGTGAAGATCCGCACCACGCGCCTGCAGGCGCTGGTGGACGAGGGCACGCCGGGCGCGGGCATGGCCCTGAGGATGGTGGAGAAGCTGGACGCGTACCTCTCCGCCACGCAGTTCGGCATTACGCTGGCGTCGCTGGGGTTGGGCTGGCTGGGTGAGCCGGCGTTCGCGCGCCTGCTGGAGCCGGTGATCTCCCGGTTCGTCCCCGAGTCGGCGCGCGAGACGGTGGGCCACAGCGTGGCGGCGGCCATCGGGTTCGCGATCATCACCTTCCTGCACATCATCGTCGGAGAGCTGGCGCCCAAGAGCCTGGCCATCCAGCGCGCCGAGGCGACCACGCTCGCGGTGGCGCTGCCGATGCGCCTCTTCTACTTCCTGTTCTACCCGGCCATCGTGCTGCTCAACGGGATGGCGAGCCGCATCCTGCGCCTCTTCGGGCTGCATGCCGCCAGCGAGACCCAAGAGGCTCACAGCGAGGACGAGCTGCGCGTCATCCTCCACAGCTCGGCGGAGGCGGGCTCCATCACCAGCTCTCGCGCGGAGCTGCTCGAGCGGGCGCTGGAGATGGCGCAGAAGACGGCTCGGCAGGTGATGGTGCCGCGCAACCAGGTGAAGTTCCTGGACGTGGAGGAGCCGCTGGAGAAGTGCATCGCGGACGCGCGCGCGGCCGGGCACACATGGCTGCCCGTGTGCCGCGGGAGCCTGGATCAGGTGGAGGGCGTGGTGAACGCCAAGGACCTGTTCTTCCTGCTGTCGAAGGGGGACCTGAGGGGCCTGGCCCAGGTGCAGCGGCCGGTGCTGTTCGTGCCGGAGAACGTGACGATGGAGCAGCTGCTGTCGGAGTTCCGCCGCCGGCGCCGGCAGATGGCGCTGGTGGTGGACGAGCACGGGGGCACTTCGGGGCTGGTGAGCATCGCGGACGTGGTGGCCGAGGTGGTGGGCGACGTGGCGGAGCTGGGCCGGCGCATGGAGGAGGTGCGCTCGCTGCCGGGCGGCCGGTTCGAGCTGCCGGGCACGACGCAGCTGGACGATTTGGAGGAGCGGCTGGACGTCAACTTCGATCTCTCGGAGGACGAGAAGGGCGAGGTGACGACGATCGCCGGTTACCTGATGACGAAGCTGGGGCGAGTTCCGGAGAAGGGGGACAGCCTCAAGCTGGACATGTGGCGCATCCTCGTGGACGAGGTGGATGGGCCTCGGGTGGTGCGCGTGACGGTGGAGCCCCAGGCCGCGGCCAAGGCCACGGCGGCCCCCGCGGATGGAAACGCGGGCCCGGCGTCCTCGGGTGCGGCTTCGCCGTCACCGTCTGGACGCGGGACGGGGTGAAGTGCGCCGCGGACTGATGCGTGTGGCCCGGTGGATCGGGGCACTGACGGCCATCGTGGTGGTTGGCACTGTCGCGGACGCGTGGACGGCCATGGGGCACCGCGCCGAGGGCTCGCGACTCGCACGGATGGAGCGCTCACCGGAGTGGAAGGACGGCCACTTCGAGAACCCGCAGCCGCTCATCAACGATGCCTGGGGCTCGGTGACGGCCATGTCCCACCCGAGCCCGGACGTGAGCCCCAAGCAGCCCGTGCCCACGGTGACGGGTAACCGCCAGCGGTTCGAGACGCCGCCCGCCTCCGGCTTGCGGGTCACGTGGCTTGGGCACTCGTCGGTGCTGATTGAGATCGATGGACACCGTGTGCTCACGGATCCGGTGTGGAGCGACCGCGCCTCGCCGCTGGGCTGGGCAGGGCCGCGCCGCTGGTATCCCCCTCCGATTCCGCTCGGGGAGCTGCCCGCGATCGATGCTGTCGTCATCTCGCACGACCATTACGATCATCTTGATTACGGGACGCTCTCGGCGATGAAGGACTGGAACACCACCTTCATCGTGCCGCTTGGCGTCGGGGCGCATCTGGCCTCGTGGGGAGTGCCCGAGGCTCACATCGTCGAGCTCGACTGGTGGGAGAGGACTCGGGTGGGCGGGCTCGACGTGGTGTGCACTCCCGCGCGCCATGCCTCGGGACGGACCGGGATCGACAAGGACGCGAAGCTGTGGGCGGGCTACGCGCTCGTGGGGCCGCAGCACCGCGCTTACTACTCGGGTGACACGGGGCTGTTCCCGGCGATGAAGGACATTGGCGCGCGGCTGGGGCCCTTCGATGTGACGATGATCGAGGTGGGGCAGTACCACAAGGCGTGGCCGGACTGGCACATCGGGCCCGAGCAGGCGGTGATGGCGCACCGGATGGTCCGGGGGCGTGTCCTGCTGCCGGTGCACTGGGGGCTGTTCGCTCTTGCCGCGCATGGCTGGACCGAGCCGATCGAGCGGGTGCTCGCGGCCGCCGCACAGACGGGCGAGACGGTCATCGCGCCGAGGCCGGGCCAGAGCGTCGAGCCGAGCGCACCGCCCGTGGTGGAGCGCTGGTGGCCGGAGCTACCTTGGAGGACGGGGGCGCAGGATCCCATCGTCTCCACGCAGATGAACTGACTCGAGCAACTCTGGTGGCTTGAGTCAGCGGTGGAGCTTGACTCCTTGGGTACTCCTCACGGCAGGCTGTTGCCGGGAATCGGAAGGAGCGTGACGTGGGGTTTCGCCGGTACGACGTGCTCATCATCACCGCGCTGATCGATGAGCTCGAGGCCGTGCTCGCCTTCGGTGAGGGGGGCAAGGACGGCTGGACGAAGGACAAGGATGGGGATGGCTTCCCCTTCCACTTCCGCGAGCTTCCCCGGGAGGACGGCGGAGAGCCGCTGCGCATCGCCGCCGCCTCGTTCGACGAGATGGGCGGGGATGGGACCGCGTCCCCCCAGTCCACCACGCGCCAGTGCCCCACCTGCGTGCCTGGAGGCAGGAAGGCCGGGTGCAGGCTGGGAGGGGACGCTCTCTCCATGGTGGGCCTCGTGGAAGGGGAGGGAGCTGCTCCCTCCACCTGTGAGCAGCCTACGCCAAGCCTGGGCGGGCGTGAGCGCATCCCGAGATCGGCTGGCGGCCGCGCTGCCCCGTGGCGTAGGGACGAGCGCTGGAGACGTGTCAGGTCAGACCCCTCGCGTAGGGTGCCATGCCATGGCCTCCATGCAGCACGAGGGACTCCTGCTCTTGTTTCGCAACCGCCCCACACTGGCGCCCGAGCTGCTGCGCGATGCGCTCGGCCTGGAGCTGCCGTCCTGGTCCGAGGCGCGCGTGGAGTCCGCCGAGCTCACCGAGGTGGTGCCTACCGAGTACCGCGCCGACCTCGTCGTGCTGCTGTTGGAGGGCCAGCCTGTCTTCGCCATCGTCGTCGAGGTGCAGTTGTCGCGGGATGAGGACAAGCGCAAGACGTGGCCGCTGTACTTGACCAGCCTGCGGTCTCGGGTGAACTGTCCGACGGCGCTCCTGGTGGTGGCTCCCGACGAGGCGGTGGCTCGCTGGTGCGCGCAGCCCATCGAGCTGGGCCACCCCGGCTTCGTGCTCCAACCGCTGGTGGCCGGTCCGGCCGCCATCCCCGTGCTCACCGACGAGCAGGCGGCTCGCAGGGATCCGGAGTTAGCGGTGTTGTCCGTCATGGCGCATGGGCAGGCCGAGGTGGGACAGGCCATCGCCCAGACAGTCCTGGCCGCGGTACAGGGCCTTGAAGCCGAGCGCGTCCGCCTTTACGTTGACCTGGCCCTCTCCTCACTGAGGGAAGCAGCCCGCAGAGCCTTGGAGGCACTGATGAAGACGAACTACGAGCCCCAGTTCCCCTTGTTCCGTGAGTGGCTCGCCCAAGGCCGCGCGGAGGGGCTCCAGGAAGGCCGTCACGAGGGCGAGCGGGTAGCCTTACTCGAGGTGCTCGACGCCCGGGGGCTCGAGGTGGATGACGCCAGCCGTCAGCGAATCCTGGCCTGCGGCGAGCAGGAGCAACTCAAGCTCTGGCTGCGCAGGGCGGCGACGGCCAGGTCTGTGCGGGAACTCTTCGAGGAGGGGACCGCAGCCCGCCCAGCCGGAAAGCCCCCCCGAGGCACGAAGGCTCCCAAGTCCCGCTCCAAGCGGTAGCCCTCCTGCTCAGAGCTTCGAGCTCTTCTTGCCGCGAGCCGGCGCTTTCTGCACCGCCGCGGGCCGCTCCACCTTGAGCAGCTCCAGGTCCGTGTTGCCCCCGGTGGCAATCTTCACGATGCCCACCCCGGGAGCGAACCAGATGAAGCTCTCCACCGAGCGCCCCTGAGCGCCCGCGCGGCTGGCCCGCGCCGTGGTGGTGTTCTTCACCTTCAGCGCCTTGAAGGTGCCCCCGCCGACCGTCACCTCCTCCTCTCCGAGGACGGTCGCCTCCTTGTCGAACGTGCTGGCGAACACCATGCCGCCCGGCATCTTCGAACCCGCGGGCGGCTGCATCTTCACCGAGAGCGAGTTCTTCCACGACGCCCCGGGAACCATGCGCGCCGCGGGCGGCACCGCCACGCCCTCGGCGGAGACCACCTCCACCTGCATCCCCGAGGCCGACAGCAGCGTCCCCTCCAGGCCGCCAAGCTCGGTGCGCACTCCCTCCGAGGTACAGAAGGCCTCCGTCTGGCCGTTCTTCCCCTTCAGATCCACCGCCAGGAGTCCCTTGAGCCCCTCGGGGGTGGCCGTCACCTCCCGGGTCGAGATCGTCAACTCGGAGGATCCGGCCCGGTAGGTCAATTTCAGCCCCTCCTCCAGAGGGAAGTAGGGGTTGGGACAGGCCGCCTCGGCGGGGGGCGTGTCAGACCGCTGGGGTAGACCCGCGGGCGCTGCTCCTACGAGGACCGAGAGGACGAGTAAGGGCGCGTACGTAGGCTGCCTCCAGAAGGATCACCGGGAAGGTAGGGTGCATCTCTTACTTTTCAACCCCTTGCCGTCCACCCCTGGCGGTACAGGGCTACATTCAAGATGTATGGTCACACGCTGCATGGTCACGCTTGATCGTGTCACGCGTGACTGATACTCCTGACCACATTCCGGGGCCGATTTTTCGGCCTTGGAGCGAATTCACACCTCTCGCGCACCAAGCCCCACAGGAGCCCGCTGGATGCGAATCAAGCGCCTGGACATCACCGGCTTCAAGTCCTTCATGGAGCGCAGCGTCTTCAGCTTCGACGACGGCGTGACAGGCATCGTCGGCCCCAACGGCTGCGGCAAGTCCAACGTCGTGGACGCCATCCGCTGGGCCATGGGCGAGCAGAGCGCCAAGAACCTCCGGGGCCGCGGCATGGAGGACGTCATCTTCAACGGCTCGGAGAACAAGCCGCCGCTGTCCATGGCCGAGGTGTCCATCACCTTCACCCTCGAGGAGACGGATCAGCTCGCGCCCCAGTACCAGGGCTTCCCGGAGATTACCGTCACCCGGCGCCTGTTCCGCAGCGGCGAGTCCGAGTACCTCATCAACAAGGCCACCTGCCGCCTGCTCGACATCACGGAGCTGCTGCTGGGCACCGGCGTGGGCACCAAGGCCTACTCCATCATCGAGCAGGGCCGCGTGGGCCTGATCGTCTCGAGCAAGCCGGAGGATCGGCGCTCCATCATCGAGGAGGCCGCCGGCGTCACCAAGTACAAGACCCGGCGCAAGGCCGCCGAGCGGAAGATGGAGGCCACCGAGGCCAACCTCCTGCGCGTCACGGACATCACCAACGAGCTGGAGAAGCGGCTCGATACGCTGGCCCGGCAGGCGAAGAAGGCCGAGAAGTACAAGAAGCTCAAGGCGCGCATGCGGGACATTGATCTGCACGCCGCCGCGCACCGCTTCCTGGAGCTGCACGCGGAGAAGAAGGTGCTCCAGGCCCGGCTGGAGAGCCTGGGCTCCGAGGAGCGCGAGAACCTGGACCGGGTGCGCGAGCTGGAGGAGGGCATCACCCGGCGCCGCGCCGAGCTGGAGGAGGAGTCCGCCGCCCTGCAGAAGCTCTCCGGCGAGGTGCACGCGCTGGCGAGCGCCGTGCAGCGTGATGATCAGGACCTGGCCTACTGGCGCAAGGATCTCGAGGAGACCAGCGCCCGCGTGGCCCAGTCCGAGAGCGAGCTGAGCGCGCTGCTGGCCCGCCAGTCCGAGGTGGCCGACACCATGGCCGCTCGGGAGGCGGAGCTGTCGGGCATCGCCGGGGCGTGGAAGGAGGACGAGGTCGCGATGCAGGTGGCGCAGGAGGAGCAGCGCCGCGCCACGCACCTGCAAACGGAAGTGGCATTGAGGCTGGAGCAGGAGCGCGCGGGGCTGGTGGCCGTAGCGGCGCGCCTGGCCAACCATGAGTCCAACCTCGTCAACCTCGCGCGCCAGCGCACGGACCTGGAGGCCCGCCGCGAGAAGAACCGCGTGGAGACCGAGGCCCTGCGCGCCCAGGAGCAGGAGCTGGATCGCGCTCGTGGGCAGGTGCTCCAGATGGTGGAGGAGAGCCGCCACAACGCGATGGAGCTGGCCGAGCGGAAGACTCATGAGGAAGAGGCCCTGGAGCGCACCCGCGCCGAGTTCGCCGAGAGCGAGATCCAGGTCATCAGCCTCCGCGAGGAGCTGTCCGACAAGCGCAGCCGGCTGGCTTCGCTGGAGGAGCTCCAGAAGAACTACGAGGGCTTCGATCGCGGCGTGCGCGCGGTGATGGTGCGCGCTGGCCAGCAGTTCCGCGAGCAGGGCATCTTCGGCCTGGTGGCGGATGTGCTCACTGCGCCGCCGCGCTTCGAGCGCGCGGTGGAGGCGGCGCTGGGCGAGCGGCTCCAGCACGTCATCGTCGAGAGCCCGGAGAAGGGCTTCGAGCTGGTGGAGTACCTGCGCACGGCCTCCGAGGGCCGCGGCAGCTTCCTCCCGGTGCCCGCGTTGGAGCGGCTGGCGCCCGTGGTGGAGCCGGAGCTGAGCCGGCCGGGGGTGCTCGGCAGCGCCTTCGCGGAGGTGAAGTGCGAGGAGTCCCTGCAGCCGGTGGTGCGGCTGCTGCTCGGGGATGTGATCATCGTCCAGGACATGGCGGCGGCGCGGGCCTACGCGGCCGCGGGCGGACCTCCGTGCACCCTCGTCACCCTGGAGGGCGAGGTGGTGCGCTCGGATGGCACCCTCACCGGCGGCGAGCGCGAGGGCGCGGCCGTGGGCGCCCTGCAGAAGAAGCGCGAGATCGCCGAGCTGGCCGGCGAGGTGGCCCGGGTCGAGGAGCGCTACAACGAGATCCTCACCCGGCACTACACGCTCCAGAAGCAGATGGGGCAGGCGGAGAGCGTCCTCAAGGGGCTGGCGAAGAACCAGCACGCCGAGGAGCTGAACCTCGCCAGCCAGGAGAAGGATCTCCACAAGGCCAGCGAGGATCTGGCCCGGGTGCGCGAGCGGCTGGCCTCGGTGGAGGCCGAGGAGGCGCAGTTCGCCCACGCGCACGGCGCGCTGGTGCACGAGGAGGAGAACAGCCGCGGCGAGGTGGCTCACGGGCAGGCGGACCGCGAGGGGCGCGAGGAGCGCGTGCGGCAGCTCTCCAGCGAGCTGGAGTCGCTGAAGCAGCGCGCGGACAAGGCGTCCGCGGACCTGATGGGGCTGCGCATCAAGGTGGCCGCCGGCAGCGAGCGCGGGGAGTCGGCGCGCAAGGAGCTGGAGAGCCTCATCACCCAGCGCCGGGAGATGGAGGAGCGCGTCCACCGCCTCCGGGTGACGGTGGGCGAGGGCACCACGCGCCTGGAAGAGCTGCGGCGAAAGACGGAGGAGACGGAGGGGGCCCGGGCCAAGCGGGCCGAGGAGCACCGCGTGGCGGCCGAGACGTTCGAGAGCCGCCGCACCGCCCATGCCGCCGCCTCCGCCGAGGTGCGCGAGCAGGACACCAGCTTCCGCGAGCTGCGCGGCCGCCTGGACGAGCTGATGCAGGGCCTGTCGCAGATCTCCCTCAAGGAGCGGGAGATCGCCCTGGAGCTGGAGCACCTGTCAGCGGGCATCCGCGAGCGGCACCAGGTGGAGCTGGCGCACGAGCTGCACAACTACCACCTGCTGGCGCCGCTGGCGCCCGAGACGCAGGAGGAGCTCAAGGATCTGCGCGCCCAGGTGGAGAAGATGGGGGAGATCAACCTCACCGCCATCGACGAGCACGCGGAGCTGAGCAAGCGCTTCGACTTCCTGGCGGCGCAGAAGAAGGATCTGACGGCCACGCTGGAGCAGCTCCGGGAGGCCATCAGCCGCATCGACGCCACGAGCCGCGAGCGCTTCAAGCAGACGTTCGACGTGGTGAACGAGAAGTTCCAGGCGGTGTTCCCGCGGCTGTTCGGCGGCGGGCGGGCCAGCCTGGTGCTCACCAACGAGGGCCCCGGCGCCGAGCAGGGCGTGGAGATCGTCGCCCAGCCGCCGGGCAAGAAGCTGCAGAGCGTGAACCTGCTGTCCGGCGGCGAGAAGGCGCTCACCGCGGTGGCGCTCATCTTCGGCATCTTCCTCATCAAGCCGACGCCCTTCTGCCTCCTGGACGAGGTGGACGCGCCGCTGGATGAGGGCAACGTGGGCCGCTACAACGAGATGGTGAAGGAGATGAGCAACCAGTCTCAGTTCATCCTCATCACCCACAACAAGCGGACCATGGAGGTGGCCGACACGCTGTACGGTGTCACCATGGAGGAGCCCGGCATCTCCAAGCTGGTGAGCGTGAAGATCCGCGAGGCCACCGCCGCCAACGACAACGTCACCGCGGCCTGAGCGCTCCCTCGTCCGTCATCCCGCGGGAGACGAAAAAGGCGCGGGCCCTTGAGCGGGTCCCGCGCCTTCGTTTCACCGAGGCCCCCGCCAGTGCCTGGCGGGAGCGTCGTCTCCGCTCGAGGTGACTACTTCTTGGCGGGCTTCTCCTTGGGGCAGGCGGCCTCGTCTTGCTGGCGGCGCTGCTTGGCGGTGTCGAGATCCTTCTGGGTGTTGGCCAGCGCCGTCTGGCTCGCCGTCTCCACGGCGGCCCAGCCCTCGTCCTTGGCCTTGAGCTCTCCAACGAGCGTCACGGTCTGCTGCTCGGCGGCCTGCTGGGTCTCGATGGCCTTGATCCAGTTGTCCGCGGACTGCACCAGCGCGGCGCACTTCTCCTTCAGATCGTTGACGAGGTGCCAGTCCTTGGTCTTCTGGTACTTGGCCACCAGGGCGTCATACGTCTCGGCCGCGCTGGCGCGCTGGCCGAAGGCGACGGCGGTGTCCGCGGTGCGCTGGCTGCGGATTCCCTCGAGCTGGTAGAAGCGCAGCTCCGGCGGCAGGCTGGCCAGGGCCTCGTTGGCCCCGGAGTGGAAGTGGATGAAGCGGTGGGGGAAGTTCAGCTCGTCCACGCTGACCTTGGCCGGCAGGGCGGTGATCTTCGACTTGAGGCAGGCCGCGAGCTGATCCCCCTCGGTGCTGCCGCTGGGCTCGAAGGTCACATCGGCCGGCGTCGCCGCCCCCTTCTTCAGCTTGATCTTCGCGGTGAGGACCGGCGGGGCCTGGGTGGTGAAGGGAGCGTAGCACTCACACCACTGCTCCTGGGCGAGCCGGATGGTGCCGGAGAAGTCCGAGCCCTCGTTGACGCCGAAGGTGACCGAGGGGCTGTTGTTCAGCTCGTGGATGATCTCCGCCTGGGCCTCGACGGGCTTGGCGCCCTTCTCCAGCGGCTGGAGCTGGATGGCCTTGTCCACCAGGGTCTGGATGCACTTCTGGCCCTCGGGCGTGAGGTTCTCGCCCGTAATGGTGTTGGTGGCGGCCTGGTCCGTGACGCTGGTCTTCAGCATGACCTTGGTGGTCTGCGCGGGCCCGCGGTTCTTGGGATCCACCAGACACTCCATCACCTGGGGCCGGGTGGAGAGCAGCGCGCCCACCAGGAGGCCATTGTTGGGCGGTGGAGGCAGGGTGAGCTGGCGTGGCTGGCAGGAGGCCAGATCAAACGGCGGCTGGTTGGTGATGCGCATCTTCTCCTGCACCGTGGTGGGGGCGGCGGGGCCCGCGGGCTTCTGCGGGCCCGCACAGGCGGCGGTGAAGATGACGGATGCGATGGCAAGGCGACGCAACATGTGTGGTTTCCCCTCCGTGGGATGGAATGCGGGCGCTTACTTATCAAGGCCCTCGGCGTTCTTGAGATCCTTGAGGCGCAGCCCGTTCTTCTTCAACAGGCGATAGAGGCTCTGCATGGACAGGCCGGTGCGCTGCTCGGCGGCCTTCATGTCGAAGCCCACTTCCTTCATCACCTCGGCGAAGTAGAAGCGTTCGAAGTCCGCGAGCACGCGATCCTTGGCCTCGTGGTAGTTCATGACCACCACCAGGGCGCCCACGCTCGTGGTGGGAGCGGCGGGCGCGCCCTCGGTCTTGCGCTGGGGCTGGGCCATGAAGTCCAGCCAGCTGGTGTTGCCCGTCTCCTGCATGAGGGCGCCGCGCTCCAGCACGTTGCGCAGCTCGCGCACGTTGCCCGGCCACTCGTAGCCCTCGAAGAGGGCCAGCGTCTGCGGGGTGAGCTCGAAGTTGGCCTTGAGCGCCGCCAGCAGCGAGTGGGCCAGCACGGGGATGTCCTCGCGCCGGGTGCGCAGGGGCGGCAGGCGCACGCGGGCCACCGCCAGCCGGAAGTACAGGTCCGCGCGGAAGCGGCCCTGGCGCACGTCCTCCTCCAGGTTGCGGTGCGTGGAGGCGATCACCCGCACGTTCACCGGCACCGCGCCGCCATTGAGCGTGGGCACCTCGCGAGACTCCAGCACGCGCAAGAGCTTGGGCTGCAGGGCCAGGGGCAGCTCGCCCACCTCGTCCAGGAAGAGCGTGCCGCCCTGGGCCGCCTCGAAGACGCCGCGCACGCCCTTCTCCTCGTCATCCGCCGCGCGCATGGAGCCGAACAGCTCCCGCTCCGCCTTCTCCTCGGTGATGAGGTTGCAGTCCACGACTTTGAAGGGCCCGTGCCGCCGCGCCGAGTGCTGGTGCACCGCGCGCGCCGCCAGCTCCTTGCCGGTGCCCGTCTCGCCCTCGATCAGCAGGTTCATGTCCTCGCGGGCGATGCGGCGCAGATCCGCGAAGACCAGGCGCATGCGCTCCGAGGCGCCCACCAGCGTGCCGAACGAGTCCGCCCCCGAGGGCACCTCCACCTCGGTGGTGCGCGTGTCGGGCTTGATGTTGAGCTTCGTCTTGCCCAGCTGCACCTTGTCGCCGGACTGCAGCACCACCTGGAGCACCTGCCTCCCATCCAGGTAGGTGCCGTTACGGCTGCCGAGATCCCTCAGCAGCAGCCCTCGCGCGGTGCGCTCGATCTCCAGGTGCCGGCGGCTGACGGTGGGATCCGTGAGGACGAGATCACTCGCGGGATCCGAGCCCACCCGTACCAGCGAGTCCTGGGTGGTGAGCTTCTTGCCCTTGTCCGGCCCGGAGGCGACCTCCACGGTCCACTCACGCACCTGGATGCGAACAGGGCGGCCTTCGGCTTCCGTCAGGACGGACTGGGTGACTTCGGGTCTGTCGGTCATGGGCACTCGCCTTCAAGCCCGGGCCCCCAACCGCAGCCCGGATCGCTCTGGGTGGGTCCTGTTTAGGGGCGTTTGGACGTGAGGGGCAAGTCAAACAAACTCAAGGCAGGAGAATCTGAGAAGTCGTCCCCCCACGGGCGGGCTGCACCTGGGCTGGGAGCGGGGTGGGAGCCAGCCGGGCCCGCGCCAGCACCTGGGGCAGTGCGGGGTGGCCCTCGAACTGGAGGATGACGTCTCCCGGAGCCAGCTTGCCACCCTCGGGTGCGGACAGGACGTACAACCCGGCGGGGAGGCGAAGCAGGCGATCCAGCGCGGCTGTCTCCAGTCCAGGATTGGCGAAACGCAGGCGCTGCTGGCGGAGCACCTCGGCATCCAGCGGGTCCATCGAGGCGAGCGCCCCCAGGTGGGCGGGGCGGCCTTCCTCGGCGTACTCGAAGGCCTGCCAGGGGATGAAGGCCACCCGGGCCGGGGCAGGGGAGGGCTCGCGTGGGGCCTGGAGGTGCTCCTCCAGGGCTCGGAGCGCCTCGCGGGTGAGCTTCTCCATGAGGCCGGTGAGCTCCGGAGTAGGGTCCGCGCCCTCGTCGGTGCGCTCGGCGAAGGGATCCGTCTTCACCTCACCGGAGATCTCCAGCACGCGCTGGCGGGTGGAGGGGTGGAGCACCTCCACATGGCCCAGGTAGGTGGTCTCCTCCAGCGTGCTCTGGCCGATGGCGCGGCCCTTGGCGTCGACCAGCTCGCCCTGCGCGGACTGGATGCGGCGCTCGGCCCAGGCTCGCAGCACCAGCCCCTGCTCCGGGCGCAGGTGGTAGGGCGCCAGCAGCGTGACGGCGTTGCTGGCCGCCCACGCGTTGTCATCCTCCGGACGGTAGACCTTGAACTCGGAGGGGCCAAAGAAGAGAGCCCGCTCGCCGGCCTCGCTCAGGGCCACGTCCAGCATCCGCTGCGAGAGCTCGAAGGAGCGGAAGGCCGGCTCGGGCCACCGGAAGAGGAACGGGTAGACCATCACCGCGGAGGCGGACAGCTCCGCGGGCACATCGCGCTGGACCTGGTAGGCCGATCGGCAGGCGGAGCCCGCGAGGGCCAGCAACAGGACGGCGCCAAGGAAGGACAGACCGGCACGGTTCACGGCCGGTGAGTCAAGACCATTGGCCTCGCGGAATCCAGCCGGACGCCACGGGGCCACGCCCGGGGCTAGTACTTGGCGGGCGAGTCGCTGGCGGGGAAGGACTCCTTGGACTGCTCGTCCACGATGTCATCCTTCGCGTTGCCGCCGGACTTCACGTTGGCGTTGGTGACGTCCTTCATCTCGCGCTTGTTGGCCACGCCGGCCAGGATGCCCTTCTTCCTGGCACCGCCCGCGGCGCCGATGCCGGCTCCGGCGTGGACCATCCGGCCGCTGAGGAGGTTCTTGGCCCGCTCGGAGAAGTTGCGCTGCTCCTCCTGCCAGTCCTGGAAGAACTGGACCAGCTCCTGATCTCCCGCCTGCTGGGCATCGCGGATGTACTGATCCACCGTCGCGGCGCCCTCGAGCAGGTGGTACAGCACGCTGATCAGGTTGTAGTGCTCGTCCCGCGTCCCCGTCTGTTGCTCTTCACCGGCCATCGGATTGCCTCCCTCTCCGCATGAAAGTCCCTGAGTTCTCAGGAAGGTAGTCACGCCAGGGAAGCTCCCTCTACGCTCGCCCGCCCGTCTGCCTAGCCCTGGAGCATGGGGTCCAACCGGCCGTCGCGATCCAACTGGGACAGGTCCGAGTAGCCGCCCACGTGCGTTTCACCGATGAAGATCTGCGGCACGGTGCGCTGGCCGCCGCTCATCTCCACCAGCCGGGCTCGCATGTCATCGTCCCCGGTGACATCCACCTCTTCGTAGTCCACGCCCTTGCGCTTGAGCAGATCCTTCGCCCGGACACAGTAGCCGCAGTAGTTCGTGGTGTAGATCTTCACGGGTTTCACGCAATCCCTCCGGATCGTCTTTCCCTAAAGCTAAGAGGCGGGGCGTCCGCGCGCCACCTTCCTCGGAAAAACAGACGGCCCCCAGTTCCACGAGGGAACTGGAGGCCGTGCTCACCCTGGCGCTCAGAGCGCCGAGGGAGGGGGCATTACATGCCCATGCCGCCCATGCCGCCCATGCCGCCCATACCGCCGCCGGCCGGGGCCTTGTCATCGTCCGCCTTCGGACGCTCGGCCACCATCGCCTCGGTGGTCAGCATGAGCGAGGACACGGAGGCCGCGTTCTGCAGCGCCGTGCGGCTCACCTTGGCCGGATCGATCACGCCCGCGGCCAGCAGGTCCTCGTAGACGCCGGTGGCGGCGTTGAAGCCGTACGAGCCGGTGCCCTCCTTGACCTTGTTCACCACCACGCTGCCCTCCAGGCCGCCGTTGCCGACGATCTGGCGCAGGGGCTCCTCCACCGAGCGGCGGATGATGTCCACGCCGAACTTCTCACCGGCGTCCGTCTTGATGGACTCCAGCGCCTTGACGCAGCGCAGGTAGGCCACGCCGCCGCCGGGCACCACGCCCTCCTCGACGGCCGCGCGGGTGGCGTTGAGCGCGTCCTCCACGCGAGCCTTCTTCTCCTTCATCTCGGTCTCGGTGGCCGCGCCCACGTTGATGACGGCCACGCCGCCCACGAGCTTGGCCAGGCGCTCCTGGAGCTTCTCGCGGTCGTAGTCGCTGGTGGTCTCCGAGATCTGCGCGCGGATCTGCTTCACGCGAGCCTCGATGTCCTTCTGCCCACCGGCGCCGTCCACGATCGTGGTGTTGTCCTTGTCGATGGTGATCCGCTTGGCGCGGCCCAGGTCGGCCAGCGTCAGCGTCTCCAGCTTGATGCCCAGGTCCTCGGCGATCATCCGGCCGCCCGTCAGGGTGGCGATGTCCTCCAGCATGGCCTTGCGGCGGTCACCGAAGCCCGGCGCCTTCACCGCCGCCACGCTCAGCACGCCGCGGATCTTGTTCACCACCAGGGTGGCCAGGGCCTCGCCCTCCACTTCCTCGGCGATGATCAGCAGCGGCTTGCCGCCACGAGCCACCTGCTCGAGGATCGGCAGCAGGTCCTTCATGGACGAGATCTTCTTCTCGTGGATGAGGATGTACGGATCGTTCAGGACGACCTCCATCCGGTCCGGATCCGTCACGAAGTACGGGGAGAGGTAGCCGCGGTCGAACTGCATGCCTTCCACGACGTCCAGCGTGGTCTCGAGGCCCTTCGCCTCTTCAACCGTGATGACGCCTTCGTTGCCGACCTTTTCCATCGCCCTGGCGATCATGTCGCCGATTTCCTTGTCGCCGTTGGCGGAGATGGAGCCGACTTGGGCGATCTCGGCGTTGGCGGTGACCTTCTTGGAGGTCGACTTGATCTCCTC